>NZ_AWNK01000009.1 GCF_000469585.1 Chrysiogenes arsenatis DSM 11915 | reverse complement strand
ACGCAGCTATGAAAATATCCTTAACTCCACGGTTTTGTAGTCCGTTAAGAATACTAAGCCAGAACTTTGCCCCTTCATTTTCCGCGATCCACATGCCAAGAACTTCCTTTTGTCCCTCCATGGTGACAGCCAACGCGAGATACACTGCTTTGTTGATAATGTGTCCGCCTTGTCTCCCTTTCACCCTGATAGCATCCAGATAAACAATGGGGTAAACTTCATCAAGGGGACGGTTTTGCCATGATTTCACATCGTCAATCACAGCATCGGTTACTTGGGATATTAAGGTGGGGGAAACCTCCACACCATACATTTCTTCCAAGTGAACTTGAATGTCCCGTGTACTCATGCCCAGCGCGTACATAGAGAGGATTTTATCGTCAAAACCATGAAAACGGCTTTGACCTTTGGGGATAATTTTTGGCTCAAAACTGGCGTCGCGGTCACGGGGGACATTGATCTGAAGCTCACCAAACTCGCCGCTAATAGTCTTTGGATATTTGCCGTTGCGTGAGTTTCCAGCCTGCTTGTCTGACTTTCCATGTTTGGCATAGCCAAGATGGTCTGTCATCTCTGTCTGCATTGCACGCTCTACAAGTCGCTTCGTTAACTCTTTGAGTAGACCGCCTTCGCCTACAAGATCTTCAGGCTTTTTATAGTTGACAAGAAGCTGGTCGAGAAGTTCATCGGAAATGGCCATGGGATACTCCTTGAGATATGATCAGAATAGTATCTTAAATGGCCACTTACACAAAATATTTTACACACTCCTTGAGTTCCATGCCCGGAACTAATTGTTCAAAAGGAATATCCCGCATTGCACCTCCTCGATTATCCGACATTTTTTTGAGATATATACACTGATTGTATACTGGGCGTAAAGTGTAACAATTTATCGACGAATTTCGATATCACGGTTGTCAATCCTACCGTTCGAACGTATAACACAGTTGAAACGATTATTATATCCTGCGAGGTAACCAATGCGATTGATACTTTCTGGGCTTCTTGTGTTTATTTTGTTGCTGACACTTGCCACATCCGTCAGTGCACAATCACCAAAGCTTATCGTAGGCATGGAGCTTGCCTATCCGCCTTTTGAAATGACAGACCAAAATGGCAAGCCAAGCGGTATCAGCGTAGATATGGCATACGCTATAGGTGCTTACCTCAATCGGGAAGTTGTTATTCAAAATGTGGCATTTGATGGTTTGATCCCAGCTCTCCGGACAGGAAAAATCGATATTATTCTTTCGTCCATGACTGCCACCAAAGAACGTGCGCAAGTGATTGCTTTTTCTGAGCCATACCTTACCACTGGACTTTGTTTACTGCTTAACCTTTCAAGCACGGCTCATTCGCTGGCCGATGTTGACCGACCTGGTGCGACCATAGCTGTTAAAAAAGGGACTACTGGGCATGTCTATGCTACACAAAACGTAAAACATGCCACCTTATTAGTGCTCGACAAAGAGGCTACCGCCGTATTGGAGGTTATCCAAGGGAAAGTTGATGCCTTTGTCTATGACCAAATGTCAATTTATTCTCATTGGCAGCGCAATAAAGAAACAACGCGGGCAATTTTAAAGCCTTTCCAGCAAGAACAGTGGGCTATTGGGGTGAAAAAAGGGAATGAGGAGTTATTGGCAGCCATCAACCATGCTCTCGCTCATTTGCAGCACAGTGGTCTCTTTGAAGCACTTGGCGATACCTACCTTGCCGAACAGAAAAAAGCCTTTAAAGCGCTTGGGTATGGGTTTTATTTTTGAAAAATCTCACTCGCTTTTTTTTGTGCTCGCCGCATAGGCCAACCTCATGGTATGTGCAGGGAGGTAATTTTTGCCTCCTGTTGCTCATCACCTCGCTTTTTTTTGCGTATGCCTTTCATGCTCTGCACTACGAATGGAACTGGATGGTGTTGTATGAGTATCGGCAAAAATTCTGGCATGGTTGGCGCGTAACGCTCCTTATGAGTTTCGCGAGTTTGCTTGCAAGTATGTGTCTTGGCTTTCTGCTCGCAGCTGCACAGCGCAGTCCTTTGATTATTATGCGACAATGTGGACGGATGATCGTTGAAATTATTCGTGGCACACCACTTCTGGTACAGATTTTGATCTTTTTTTATGTGGTAGCGGATGCCTTTGGGTTGCAAAATCGCTATATCGCTGGGGTCTTCATTTTGGCGCTTTTCAGCGGAGCGTATATTTCAGAAATAATTCGTGCTGGCATTGAAAGTATCGGTCAATCACAAATTGAATCGGCACGTTCACTCGGTTTTACGACGTACCAAATGTATCGATACATTATTATGCCACAAGTGCTACGCCGCATTTTGCCACCCCTAACAGGGCAGTTTGCTTCGCTCATTAAAGATTCATCGCTTTTATCTGTCATTGCCATAAGCGAATTTACGCTCAATGCTCAAGAGGTAAATGCTTTTACGTTTAGTACGTTGGAAAGTTATCTCCCTTTAGCGCTCGGATATTTGGCACTCACTTTGCCTATTTCATTATGGAGTCGCCAATTGGAAAAAAGGTTTGCGTATGCAACTTGAGCTTCGTCAGCTTTGTATGCAATACGGCTCCAAAACTGTTGTTGGGCCAATCGACTTTATCTCACCTGACTTTGGATGCCTTGTGATAGTTGGGCCATCTGGAGGGGGAAAAAGCTCATTATTGCGAATGTTAGCAGGTCTACTTCTGCCAACTGCTGGCGAAATCAGTATTGATGGCGTTACGTTATGCACTCGTGAAGAGGAACTTCGTCAGTACCGCTGTCAGGTCGGGATGGTGTTTCAAGAGTTTAATCTTTTCAGCCATTTAAGTGCACTGGAAAACATTACGTTACCACTCATTAAGGTGCATAAGCAAAAGCCCCAAGAGGCTAATGAACGCGCATGGAGCCTCTTGCAGCGCTTCTCTTTGCAAGAACATGCTCGAAAAATGCCCGCCGAACTTTCGGGAGGACAAAAACAACGAATCGCCATTGCAAGAGCACTGGCGATTGAACCTCGATTTTTTCTTTTCGATGAACCAACATCGGCACTTGATCCGCTGATGACAACCGAAGTGCTCGATATGATCATGCAGTTACGCCAAACCGGTCAAACCATTATCATTGCATCCCACCATATGGGCTTTACCCGTCATGTGGGTGACTACTGCTTGTATTTGGAAGAAGGACAAATTGCGGAATGGGGAAGCGCAAAGGCTTTTTTTGATACACCGCAAACCGCTTCATTGCAAAATTTCCTACAGAAGGTACTTCGGTACTAACCAGCCATCCTCTCAATCAACCCGCACTGGCAGTTGTATCCATAGAGTATATCTTGTGCAATTCCCCTTCGACATATTCAAGGTGTTCGCGCATGGCTTCATACGCCGCGCTCGGATTGCGCATCGCAATGGCGTTAAAAATTTTATCATGATGAGAGTATATCAATTGATGGGCATCCTGATCCTTGTACATGCGCGAACGCACCTCAAAAGATACCCGCGCAATCCATTGCGAAATCGTGTTGATAATGTGAATCAGAAGTAAGTTATGCGTTGCGTACGAGATAGTGGCGTGAAAACTTGCATCCGGCTTATCGCCGATCATCCCTTGGTCGCGCGCTTCGCGCATTTGGTTTAAATAGTTTTCCATTGTAGCAAGTTCGGCATCGGTTGCGCGCGCGGCAGCTTCAGAAGCGGCCCATGTTTCCAAGATTTTACGCAATTCCATCAGTTCAAAAATAGCATCATCACGCTTCAGGTATTCTTCCAATGCGGGATCAATCGAATTTGCCGTGATTGAACGGACATACGTGCCATCACCCTGGATTTGACTAATGAAGCCTTGCGCGTCCAGTTTTTGAATCGCTTCACGCAGTGATGGGCGACTTACGCCAAGTTGCATTGCCAACTCACGTTCGGGCGGCAGCTTACTACCAGGGGTAATTTGATTCGAAAGGATCAATTCTTTGATCTGAAGGTACACTTCATCGCTGATTTTCTTGGGTTTGATTTTCTGAAACATTCTTCAATATTCCTCTGTAGTATTCAATAAAGTGTTTTTGTAAGCATGAGGCGCAAGCACTATAGGCTGATGCAGTTTATCGATCAATATAAATTGCACTTTTATTCATAGCCCTGCTAGTTTGATCGCATGGTACAGTACGATTCTTTTACCGGAGTGAGCATGAACGCCGAAGCAACGACACAGCCCAAAAGAATCGCAAAAGCGGTAAAATATGCATCGGCAGAGTATATCGGCACACCAGCAAGGACAGTTCCGTCCCAATAGTAATCCAGCACACTGCCTAAGAGTGGCTGGAGGAGTGCGGCAACACCAAGTACTGACATATTCACGACCCCGCCAACAGTCCCTGACACTGCGGGATGGTTCACCTCACGTGAGTAGGCGAAGCCGACGATTAAACCGCCAGAGGTAAAGCCAATGGCCGCGAAAAGTGGATACAGCAGCCCCTGAGGCACATCGACAAATAAGAAAATTCCCCAAAAGCACGCGGCAAGGATATTTGCTATCAGGTATGGTGCTTTCCGCCGACCAATGTAATCCGAAAGCGCGCCGAACGCTGGCCCGCCTGCTGCCCATGCTAGCAACATCGTTGAAGTAAACATGGCGGCTTGCGAACGCTCCATGCCGTAGATTTGTGTTAAATACGGCACACCCCACAGACCGGCAAAAACCAATACGGGTGCAGCGGAAAGTCCAGCTGCCGCAAAAAGCCACCACGTGGCTGGTTCACTCGCAACCAATCGTAACGCCTGACGTGGAGCAATATTCGCTTGCTTGGTTGCTTTAACATGATCATAGCTGGCATACCCGCGTTCGCTGGGGTCATCACGTACGATAGTCCAAATAAGAATCGCACCGACAAGTGTGACCACGCCACTCACCATCATAGCGACGCGCCAGCCAAACGTGGCCACCGCTTCAGAAAGTGGCACCCCAGCCAATATTCCACCGATGTTTCCCAGTAAGAGTGCTACACCAGTGACAGTCGCAAAGCGATTTGTAGGGAACCAATGTCCAGCTAATTTCATGCACGCGACAAACGCGACCGCAACAGAAGCTCCAACCAATCCTCGGCCAATGTAAGCCATCCAAAGGTTTGGCGCGAAAGCAAAAATACATATCCCAATTGCTGCAAGAAAAGCTGCTCCAGTCGCCAGTCGTCGTGGGCCAATCGTATCGGCCAGCAATCCGCTCGGTATTTGCATGATGGCGTACGTGTAAAAATAGGTAGCTGAGAGATTTCCCAATACGGCGGCACCGATATGGAAATCCGTCATCAGTTCGTCGACCATTACGGCGGGGGNCGGGGGCGACTCGCTGAAAAAATCCTACCAGATAAAGGTTTGCGACCAAGCCCCACATAAGCCAGCCAAGCCAATGAGGCGCATATCGATGCTTCATAACGTAAACTCCAGAATTATACAGAGCACCGGTCGACCAAATACAGTATCGATTTATAGTATCGGCCACTATGCAGCGAAAGGCCGATTTCGCAGGTGCGACTATTAGAGTACCCTACCTGACATTCAGAAGGAAGTGCCTCTTTAAGGTTTTCTAAAGCCGCTGTATTGAGTTCTGGATAATTGAATCCGCGATCACCGGCAAAGCCACAGCAGCCGACATTTTCTGGCACAATAACCTTTGCCGCACAGCGCTGGGCAAGGGTTTTCATTTTACCATCAATGCCCATTTTCTTGGCACTGCATGTCGGGTGAATCGCTACGGTTTCCGCTACTGGTTGTAAAGAAATTTTATCGAGTAAAAAATCATGCACAAATTCAACTGGCTCGTACAGCTTCAGGCGGGGTTCCATGACGCGCCGCATCCGATAGATGCAAGGGCTGGTATCGCACAAAACTGGATATTCACCGTAGTTGCTGGCTTCGAGCAAGGCTTTTTCTAATTCAGTCGATTTCGTATTTGCTTGATCCATGAACCCTTTGCTTTCCCACGGCGTGCCACAACACAAGTTTGACATATTTTTTGGGTAAATCACATCATACCCACCTTTTTGCAGTAAACGTAACGTTACAACATGGAGGGATTCTTGTTCAGGGTCGCCCTTTGCAGCGCCCATACTCTGCGCGATACAACTGGGGAAATAAACGACTTTCGGGCGTGACATTGAGCTCGCTCGAATGGGTTCAGGCCCCGCAACCCCTATCGGCATATACGGATTCCATAAAGGGATGGCATTGCCAGAAAGGGAACGCGCCCCTTTGGTAAGCGCACTCATGGCACGCGTACCTATAATCGTGTGCAGCATATTCGCCCCTTTGAGTGCAAATCGTGCACCGGTCAAAATGCCGGAAAGATTATGAGCGCACCAGTCAGCAGTTTTTTGCAATCGCTTTTGCTGACTGACGGAACGGCGGCGCAACTCTTTCGTTAAATCACCGGTATTGATTTCAACAGGACAAGCAAGGGCGCACAAACCATCCGCGGCACATGTCTGCTCCCCTTCGTACACATACGATGCTTCCATTGCCTGGAGCCGTTCTGTATCGCTACGGGTAATCCGCAAGTGCGATATGGCACGGCGTGACGTTATCCGCTGGCGTGGTGTTAATGTGAGGTTACGCGAAGGGCAGAGTGGTTCACAAAAACCGCATTCAATGCATTTATCGACAAGCGGATCGGTCTGTGGCAGTGGTTTGAGGTTGGTGATGTGTGCCAGTTTATTGTCATTCAGAATAACGCCGGGGTTGAGTAGATTGTGAGGGTCGAAAAGTTTTTTCAACGAACGCATCAATTCGAATGCCTCGCTTCCCCATTCCAGTTCAACGAATGGTGCCATGTTGCGCCCAGTGCCGTGTTCCGCTTTGAGTGCGCCATCATACTTTTTCACAACCATATGGCACACTTCGTCCATAAACATGCGGTAGCGTTCCACTTCACTTTCGATTCCGAAATCTTGTGTAAACACAAAATGGAGGTTCCCTTCCAACGCATGACCAAAGATAATCGCTTCATGATAGCCGTATTTACTGAGGAGCGATTGCAGTTCTAAGGTAGCTGGTGCCAGCACGGGTATCGGAAATGCAACGTCCTCAATAATAACCGTTGTACCCATTTTACGGATTGCACCGACAGCCGGAAAGAGTCCTTTGCGTATATTCCAGAGAAGGGAATATTCAGCGGGAATATCGGTAAATTCTATTGGTCGTTCCGTTGCCAGAGATGAGAGTGCTTCCACTATCGCTTGTATTTGTTTTTGAAGTATTTCTGGTGATTCAGCACGAGTTTCTACCAATAATGCAGTAGCGGTAGTCGAGAGTCCTTTGAGCCACTCCGGCATGCCAGATTTATTTTCTACGCTGCGGAGTCCGGCTCTATCCATAAGTTCTACCGCAGCCACTGGGGAAGTTTTGAGTGCAACTACTGCATGGCAGGCCGTTTCCATGTCAGGGAAAATCATCAGCGAACTTGCCTTGCACGGATGTTCGACTACGGTATGGTAGGTGAGTTCTGAAATAAAGCCGAGTGTCCCTTCCGAACCGATCATAAGGTGTTCAATAATATCAAAGGGATCCTCGTAATCGACGAGAGCATTCAAGCTATAGCCAGTCGTGTTTTTCATTTTAAATTTATGGCGAATTCGGTCAGCTAATGCGTGGTTGTCACGCGTCGCGCGCCCGAACTCCTGTACTTGATCTAGAAATTCACGGTGCGTCTCGCGAAAGTGCTGTTTGCTGGCGGGATCGCGGGTGTCGAGAATTGACCCATCCCACAAGAGTATCCGCATTCCAGCTATCGTTTTATAGCTATTTTCTGACGTGCCGCAACACATACCACTCGCGTTATTCGCAGCAATGCCGCCGATCATGGCTGCATTAATTGAAGCGGGATCAGGGCCGATTTTTTTACCATACGGTGCCAATGCTAAATTTGCCTGAAAGCCGATTACCCCAGGTTGAAGCCTGATTTTCGTTCCATTTTCTTCGACAGTCCGGCGATTCCATGTTTCGCCTGCCAGTACAAGAATTGAATCGCTAATGGCCTGCCCGGAAAGACTGGTGCCTGCGGCACGAAAGGTTACTGGCAAGCGGTGCGAGCTTGCGAGTTGTAAAATCCGCGCTACTTCCTGCTCGTTCTCAGTCTTGATGACAATTTTCGGGACTAATCGGTAAAAGCTTGCGTCAGTACCATATGCCAGTACGCGAAGTGGGTCGGTAATCAAGCGATTGCGGTCTATGAAGGTTGTCAGTTCATCGTAATATTTTTTATACGCCACTGGAAGCATGTCATTTCTCCTTTTTTCGGCATGGCATTTGATTTGGTAAGACCAATAGTATTTTATGGCACAATCGTCAACTATTATTTTTTGTAACCGGTTCTATTTAGCAAGCCGTCAATACTCAGTTTTGCATTCAAGTTCTATTTGACCTGCTGCCAAACAATGGATGTTAACTATAATTATTAAAACATATTAAGCGTAGTTTCTTTCAATTTCTATTTGCCATGAATTAAATATTCTTCAATTGTGAATTAAAAACAAACACATTTTTATATTCAGAAAGTTCTTGACAGGTACTTTATCATTCCATACAGTCTGACCATGAATCGTGGTATTACCAATTCTGGTGACCGAAAAAGAACGAGAGGTGTTTTATGATGAAACGTATGAAACCGCTGGCACTGTTGCTGCTAGCACTCTGCGCAGTAACGCTCCTGGCGACCGGTGCTGTGGCGAACGACAAGAAGGTTCGTTGGAGAATGGCAACAACATGGTCAACCAGTCTTCCATGGCAAGACACAGCTATTCATTTCGCTGAAACAGTGAAAACGATTACGAATGGCCAACTTGAAATTCGGGTGTTCCCAGCAGAAGCGATCGTTCCTGCATTTGAACTCCTCGACGCCGTGCAAAATGGCGTTGTGCAGATGGGTCACGACTGGCCGGGCTACTGGAAAGGGAAAGATGAAGCATTTGTTGCTTTCGCATCCGTTCCTTTCGGTCTCAACAATGTTGAATATACTACGTGGTTGATTTCTGGCGGCGGACTTGAGCTTGCAAACGAGCTGTATGGCCGTTTTAACACCGTGCCTCTCTTAGGCGGAAACTCTGGACAAGAGATGGGATTCTTCACTGCGAAACCACTCAGTGGAATTGCAGACTTGAAAGGCAAAACAGTACGGACTGTTGGCTGGGGTGGCGACATCCTGAAAAATGCTGGCGCTGCGGTAACTCCACTTCCCGGTGGCGAGATCTACCTTGCTTTCGAGCGTGGCATTCTTGATGGTGCTGAATTCAGTACACCATTCGTTACTTTCCCCATGGGCTTCCAAGAAATTGCGAAAAACGTCATGGTTCCTGGCTGGCACCAACCTGCCGTTCAGAACATGTTCACTGTAAACAAAAAAGCATGGGATGCACTTCCTGCCCACTTACAAGCCGCACTCAAAGTTGCTTCATATGAAACACAACTGTGGGATCTGGCTCGTTCTGAAAAAGGCAACGCTGAGACTATTGCAAAGTACAAGCAAGCTGGCGTAAGCTTTAATAAACTTGACTCAGAATCGCTCATGGCACTTCGCAAGACCACCAAAGAATACATGGATGGCCTGCGCGCGAAGCACCCCTTCCTTGATAAAGTTATGGCTTCACAAGATGCCTTTACAAAAGAGTACAGCGTATGGAAAGAAATCCGTAGCGGCGTATCTGCGTATCCTTATGAAGACTACATGAAGGGCACACACACCGAGTAATCTCTTGTAACATTTACCCATACAGCCTTCTTTTTTTATATTGATTCCTTCTATCTGAAAGGAGGGGTGATTTTGCCCCTCCTTTCTTTTTCTACTGGAGCTTGCTATGCGAACCTTAATTCACCTGATTGACCGATTCAGCGATCTGACCGGAAGAATCCTCAGCTCCTTTGCCTATTTCTTACTGGTAGTCGTACTCTATGAGGTCGTCGCCAGAAAGATTTTTGGTAGGCCTACCGTCTGGGGTTTTGATGCAAGCTATATTCTTATGGCAGCATTTTTTCTGCTAGGTTTTGGGTATACGCTCAAGCATCGAATGCACGTTGCTATTGATATTTTCACTCAGAAATTTCGTCCCCGACTGCAAGGGGCTTTTGGTATTGTTGGGTATCTTGTTTTCTTTTTTCCTTTTGTCTGCATTGGCATGTGGATCACGACAAAGTATGCGCTTCAGGCGTGGAATATTTACGAATTGAGTCAGTCACCATGGAGTTTTCCTGTGTATTGGTTCAAAACATTGATGCCGATTTCCTTTTTGCTGCTTTTCATACAGGGAATTGCTGAGTTTCTGCGTAATGTATTGAAGCTCAAAGGGGAGGAAATAGGATGAGTCCGGATACACTTTCCGTTTTAATGTTTTTATCCCTCTTGGTTGCGGTATTTATGGGGCATCCACTTGGGATAACACTCGGTGGCCTTGGGCTTATTTTTGGTATTCTTGGATATGGCGATGGGGTCTATTATATCCTTGCCAGCAAAACCTATGGGCTGATGACGAACTATGTGTTGGTTGCCGTTCCACTCTTTGTCCTGATGGCTCAGTTTTTGGATAAATCGGGGGTGGCGGAAAAGCTCTACGATGCCATGTATGTTGTTATGGGACCGATACGTGGCGGGTTAGCCGTGGCAACAATTATCGTAGCAACACTTTTCGCTGCTACCACGGGTATTGTCGGCGCTTCAGTTGTGGCAATGGGACTCATGGCGATTCCATCAATGCTCAGCAAAGGATACGATAAACCACTCATTGCGGGCGTTGTCACCGCTGGCGGAACGCTGGGAATCTTGATTCCACCTTCTATCATGCTGGTCATCTATGGTGGGCTCGTCGGTATTTCCGTTGGTCAGTTGTTTATTGCCGCTATTGTTCCTGGTCTACTACTCGCCGGACTATACTTAGTCTATGTTCTTGTATACTGTCATTTCAAGCCAAATGCCGGCCCACCCCTACCTAAAGAAGAGCGGACGCATACCCTTGGTCAAAAGATTACCATGACCGCGAAGTCTATGCTGCCGACCTTCTTTCTGATTCTTGCCGTTTTGGGGAGTATTGGTGCTGGTGTTGCGACACCGACTGAAGCCGCTGGACTTGGTTGTCTTGGCGCACTTATTCTGGCTGCCGCCAACAAACGCCTTGATATGAGCCTGATTCGCGATGCAGGCTATGCCACGATGAAAATCACTTGTATGGTCATGCTGATTTTTGTCGGCGCTAATTTCTTTACCTCGATTTTTATGGGCTTAGGTGGTGGCGAAGTCTTCACCAGCATGCTCTATGCTATCAGCGATAATCGTTGGGTGATTCTGGCCGTCATGATGTTCATCATCTTTGTTTTGGGGATGTTTGTCGACTGGCTGGGGATTCTGCTTCTGTGCGTGCCGATTTTCACCCCAATCGCCGTATACGAACTCGGATTTGATCCGCTCTGGTTTGCTCTCTTGGTGTGCATTAACCTGCAAATGTCATTCCTGACCCCACNGTTTGGGTATTCGATCTTCTATTTGCGCGGTGTTACGCCGCCATCAATGTCACTTGGCCATATTTACAAAGGGGTTGTCCCGTTTGTCATGTTGCAACTTTTAGCGCTGATACTGGTCATGATATTCCCACAAATCATTACCGGATTGCCTTCACTCGTGTTCGATTAACAGGTGGTAGTTACACCGAGTGGTAGAAAATGTAAAAAAATTCTACCACTCTGGTGTAAAACCTGAGAATATACACCTGTGATGTAAAGTTCAGCGTCAGGAGGTGCCTTATTAGCCTCATCCATTCCATCTATGTCTTTTTGGAACAACGATTTTTCAACACAATCACCCGCAAAATTATCGGCAATGTGTTGTTTTTGATCATGCTGCAATTCTGCTCGGTCGCATTACTCTTCTTCTTTAACCATCAGCTTGCCCAAACGGTTACCACACTCAATGTCAGCGCTTTGGCAACGTCTATTATTCAACAGGAAATATGGCAGTCTTTTGCCATGATTGTCGCCTTTCAGGTTATCGTACTGTCAGCCGGAATTGGGGTTATTCTCTTCTTGCGTTACCTTATTTTGATCCCGGTTCGCTCGATGGTACAAACCCTCGACAACATGCAGGGTTCGTCAGGTGATTTATCGCAGGAACTTCCGTCTTTCAGCTATGACGAAAATCGGAATCTTTCCATTGCCTTTAACGACTTCCTAGACAACCTTCGCACGCTGGTTGGAGACATCCGCCACAAAAACATGGAGATAGCCGTTGGCGCAACGCAACTCGGTAAAGTGATGAACGACACGAAAACGGCGACGATTCGCCAATCATCCCTTTCCGAAACTATTTTTCAATCGAGTGCGGAGGCTACATCAGCCATTCAAAACATTGCGCAACACACGACGTCTATATCGTCATTAAATACGCAAAACCTCGAGGAAGCTCGTCTTTCTGGGCGCGAACTGGAAAACGTCACTCGCATGATTCATTCAATCAGTTCGCTGGTTGAACACTTTCATGGAACGGTGAGTGAACTGAGCGAAAACTCGCGCGCTATTCGTAACATTCTGCAAATGATTCAGGATTTCTCTGATCAAACAAATCTCTTAGCACTGAACGCTGCGATTGAAGCAGCACGGGCAGGCGAAGCTGGACGCGGTTTTGCGGTTGTTGCTGACGAAGTACGCAAACTCGCAGAAAAAGTACGCGAAGCGACTGAGTTGATTGCCGGTAACGTGCAAGCGATGACAGGGTTGGTGGACGATACGCGCACTGGAACCGAAAAGATCCGCGACCATAGTGCCGAAACCCGTACTATTGTTGAACGAACCTTCTCGCAATTTGAGCGGATGGTGCAGGATTTTGAGCGGACGAACGGGCAGCTGCTCGAAATCAGTTCGGCGATTGAAGAGCTTTCCATCACAAATGGTCAGGTACATAGTAGCGTGAGTGAAATTTACGAACTTGGCACGACCATCAATCAAGAGATGATTCAGGCTGACGCACATTCGCGCTCGCTCAACCAGAAAACAGAACAGACACTTGAACTCCTTTCGCGCTTTACTATCGGCTCTGGCGCGTTTGAGTCAGTCGTTTCGCAAGCCAGAGGCTGGCGCGATCACGCGGCTGAAATTATGGAAGGATTGCAGCAGAGTGGCACAAACCTCTTTGAGCGCAATTACCGTCCCATTGCCAACACGAATCCGCAAAAGTATCAGGTTGGTTATAACGACGCCCTTACTCGAGCCTTACAAGCGCGATGCGATGAGTGGAAAGCAAGCATTCCTGGTGTTCTCTACGCCTTAGTCGTCGATGTAAATGGGTATTTGCCGATCCACCACAGCGAATTTTCGCGTCCTATGGGGCAAAATCCCGATGAAAACCTCCGCTATAGTCGCCATCAACGGATCTACAACGCGAACGAAACCGAAAAACGGCGCGCCGCTAATACTGCCCCATTCCTGCTTCAGTCATACGTACGCGATACGGGTGAAATCCTCAACGATTTAGCGTTGCCGATTTTCCTCGATCACAAGCATTGGGGCAACCTGATCATCGGATTTCCACCGGAACTCTTGCTGGACGCATCAAACGTACCCAAACTGTTAACGCGATAATCACGGCGCTCAGATGCTGTATGGGTTTGAAGCATCTGAGCCGTGATTTAAAACTCCTCGCTTATCTCGGCGATAGCCTCATTCTTGAGATTCTTTGTGGATATACTCTCAGCAGGAACTACCAGCAAACGTTCAATTTCACCCACACACACAGCCGGATGTGCCGTTACTATTTCCAACACCCTCTTCAATGAGTCCCCGTAGTCAATAACCGTTTCTGGCCGATAGAGGTCGGCACTGTATTCAAGCGTACCGCTAAGAACATCATCATCCACAAAGTCAAACATCAGGTCACATTTACTGGCCAGCGCCCCTTCCGTAAAAGGTGTTACCCTGAGTGATGGAAGCGATAGCTCCACCGGTTCGGTGTTCTGCAAAACAAACAGCACGTCGAACAAGGGATTTCTCCCTGCTTCTGGCTGTACTCCCAGCGCTTCAACCATCATATCAAATGGATACTCCTGATGCGAAAACCCTTTTTCCACCGTAGATTTTACATTGGCGAGCAATTGCTCAAAACTCAGCTCCGGCACAACCGTGTTGCGCAGTGCCAGCGTGTTCAAAAACAACCCAACGCAACGTACTAAATCTGGGTGTTCCCGACCGGAAACTGGTGTGCCAACTATTATATCCTGCTGCCCGCTGCGCACATGGAGTAGGGTTGTAATTGCCGCCAGCAGCACGGTAAAGAGTGTCACCTGTCGAGTTGCTGCCAAGTGACGTATGCGCTGTGATAACTCGTCTCCCATACAGCAGGGAACGCTGGCACCGGCGTCACTGAGGCGTTCCGGACGGGGAAAATCGGTTGGTAGATGCAGTGGCTCAATATCACCAGTGAGCGCTTCCATCCAATACGCGCGTGCCGATTGGCCGCTTTCGCTTGCAATGAAGGCGTTATGCCAAAGGACATAATCGCGATAGGTGATTGGTAGCGGCACACGAGCGGCTGGGTTTTCCCCTGCGTACAGTTGCGAAATTTCCTGCATGAGAATGCCAACAGACCACCCATCGGCGATGATGTGGTGCAGCGTTACACATACTACCGTACGCGGGATCCCTGATGTATCGGCGGGCAATTTGATCAATAAAACTCGCATTAAAGGCGATTGGGTAAGGTTAAATGGCGTCACTCCATCTTGTCGTACCAGTTTTTTGGCTTCCGCTTCAGCATTGACGGCATCGCGCATGTCAACTTCACGGATCGGAATTTCAACCTGTTGAGCCACACATTGCCTTGGTTGACCGGCGTGGAGCACAAACGAAGTGCGTAAAGCCTCATGACGGTTGCTTACAGCAAAGAAGGCTTGTTTGAGCGCCTCACTCTTCAACGCTCCAACCAGAAGCCACGCACCAGACATATTGTATGCCGCACTGCCATTCGCCGTTTGGTCAAGGAGCCAAAATCGTTTTTGTCCATGTGAAAGTGGAGTCAACGCATGTGAATCGTGTCGCGTAATTGGCACGAGTTTCTGCTGACGACGCGACTCAACCACGGCGCTTAATGCGCTAATCGTTGGTGAGGCAAAAAAATCACGCAGCTTAATGTCAAATCCATATTCTTTTTGTAGCCGGCCAATAACTGCCATCGCCTTCAAACTTTGACCACCAAGAGCAAAGAAATTCTCTTCTGGGTCTATGTTTTCCATCCCTAACACATCGCTCCACACAGCGGCAATACGTGTACCGGCTTCGCTCAATATCGGAGCAGAAATATGTTTTGCTGCGGACTTTTCTGTTATTGCGGTCTGCGGCAAATGATGTTTTACCAACGCGTTGCGGTCAATCTTGCCATTCGTGGTGAGCGGGAAAGCGTCCAACCGCACGACAACAAATGGCACCATATAGGCTGGTAGTCGTAGTAAAAGGCTATCACGAGCCGTACCGCACGCCTCAGGCTCACCCGTCACAAACGCCACTATTTCCTGAGCCCCTTGAATATCGCGTACCAATACGGTTGCTTCTTTCACGCCATCAAGCGCCAAAAGTGTCGTTTCAATTTCACCAAGTTCAATGCGATACCCACGGATTTTCACCTGCCCGTCACGACGACCAAAACACTCAAACTGGCCATCCGGTCGCCGCAAAGCAAGGTCGCCAGTGCAATACATCCGCTCATCGGGCTGAAACGGATGAGCGATAAACTTTTGTGCCGTAAGCTCAGGACGGTTCAGATACCCATTCCCAACCCCCACTCCTGCAATGCACAACTCGCCTTTTACGCCATACGGCACCAACTCACGATTTCCATCAAGTACATATGCCCCAGTATTGGCAATCGGAACGCCAATACTGACCCGTTCGTCACGACTGTGTACTTCGGCAATAATACAGCCGACCGTCGTTTCGGTGGGGCCGTACTCATTGATAATACGCATCGCAGGATTCAGCGATTCCAACCGCAGCATCTGCTCACGAGTGAACTGCTCACCTCCGACAACTGCTAAGGCGACATTGGTTCGGGAAAGCGGGAGATGTTCTATCAACGAAACATGTGAAGGGGTAATTTTCAGGCTGTCAACCGGCGTGCGCGGATCAAGTGCATGTTCCAACGCTTCGTCGATGCTGACGGATTCAGGATAAATAACTATCGGTTTTCCAACAACAAGTGGCAAAAAAAGTGTGGTAACGGTTAAGTCAAAGGAGAGTGGTGTAGCAAAGGCAAAACAGCCACAACTGCCATCAGGCAAGTAAGTAGCTGCGCCCCATGCCACGTAATTCAGCAAATTGCGATGCGTGATTTCGCACCCTTTGGGTTGCCCTGTAGAACCAGAAGTGTAGATAACATAGGCGGCATCGCTCCCGTTAGGGCGAGTGCGTAAAGCGGTTCCGCGAAATGGTTGCGCTTCCGCACACAGTGTCGCTAAGAGAACCGTGCGTCCGTCACACACCTCAGCGCGATCAGTCACCAAAAGTTGCCAGTGAGAATCAAGTCGGCATTGTTCAATTCGCTCAGAAGGAAAACCGACATCCATTGGCACATAGGCAGCACCACAGCGGATTATTGCGTAGAGTACCAGTACCAGTTCTGACGAACGACCCGCCAATAAGCCAACCCGGTCTCCCCGACGAATGCCATAGTGTTGCACCAGAAGTTGCGCAATGGCATCAACGTGCATTCCGAATTCTCGGTACGATATCGCTTCTGTCGCGCCGTATAGGTCGTCGCCAACAGGATACAGCAATGCTGGCGCATGAGGATCTTTTTCCATTGCGATTTCCAAAAGATCAAGCACCGTGGCGGACGACAGCAACTCAGGCGCTGAAGTAAACCCACCCTGTTGCAGATGTTCCCGTTCTTGTGGCGGGAGAAAATCAATTCTTCCGACGGGAACGGTTGGCGCCGTACACACACTGGTAAGCAAACGCGTATAGTATTCCTGCCAACGTTCTATCGTCGCGCGATGGAACAAAGCAGTCGCGTATTCTAGCTTCGCGCGCAACATCCCTTGCTCTTCTATCACTTCGAGCGTTATATCAAACATAGCAGTAGTTTGCGGAATATCCCACGGAGTCGTAGTCAACCCTGGCAGGGTAATAGCTCGTTCGTCAGCTTTTTCATACACGAAAGAAACATCAAAAAGAGGATTGCGGCTTGGGTCTGGCCGTACCCCAAGTGTTTCAACCAGCCTATCAAACGGGTAACGCTGATGTTCAAAACAGGCAAAACATTCTCGCGTTATCTGTTGTAAAAATTTATGGAAAGGTTGCATTGCATCAACGTGGAAACGGAGTGGCAACGTGGAGGCAAACATCCCCACCGTGGCGTGGAATTCATGACCTTCGCGCCCCGCAACCGATGTGCCAAGCAGAATATCGTCCTGAGTACTTAAACGGTGAAGCAGCGCAACCCATCCACTCAGGAGTACCATTGAAAGCGTTGTGCTCTGCGTCGCAGCAAAACGCTTGAGGTTTGAAGTTTGCTCTGGCGTAAAGCGAAAGTGCACGGCATCGCCACGAAAGCTTTGGCGCACTGGGCGAGCAAAATCACAGGGTAAATCTATCACCGGTAATTCTCCCGCCAGCTTTTCACGCCAGAACCGCTCATCTTCGCCACAGTGCGTGCTGTGCAAATACCGCTGCTCAGCGGCAACCGCTGCATGAAATGGTTGGGGCGCATTGGATAACGGTTGTTCGCCGTACAATGCTACCAACTCCCGTACCAGAATCGTCATCGAAAAACCATCGAGCGCGATGTGGTGACTGTCGATGACAATGATATGACGCTCTGGTGCAATGGCCAACACGAGCACTCGTAAAAGTGGCGCAAACGCAAGATCAAACGGGCGGATGAAGTGCGTAATGGCGGCTGAAGCCTCAGCTTCAGAACTCTGCTGTACGGTACAATCGAGTGATACCGACTCATGAACCTGCTGCACTAAGTCGCCATCAATCATCGTAAAACTGGTGCGTAGCGCCGCATGGCGCTGCATAAGAGCGGCGAATACTTTGCGCAATCGTTCTGTATCAAGTGCTCCATGAACCGCCGTCGCTCCCGTCAGGTGGTACGGCCCTTCGCCTTCTTCGTATTGGCTCAAAATGTAGAGCCTTTTTTGGGCTGCCGAAACCGGAAACACGCTTGGAGCAGTGGTGGAAGCACTCTGCAAATCTCCGTTTACAAAAGGCGTTGGCGGTTCCGGTGGTGCACCGCGAAAAGGAAATCCACCACGACGCAAAGCCGCAATACTCTCTTGAACGGCGACAATGATCTGGTCGATATCGTCATCATTGTGGGCCGTGGAAAGAAAACAGATGCGCCGCTCCCACGTGTAGATGCCACGCTCTTTCAGGAAGGCAAAAAAGAGATCGACTTCGAGTGGTTGAAGTAGTTGTGCATACTGCCCATAGGACTCAAAACGAAAAAGTGAACCGAAATATTGGACAAGCATTGGGACTTCTTCAGCCACAAAAAACTGGTTCAATGCCGTTGCCAATCGTTGCATTCGCGCATTCACCTGTGCTTGTAGTGCTGGGCCGTGTTCCTCTAAATGGCGCATAACGGCCAGAGAAGCGGCTAAGGCCAATGGATGTCGGCAAAACGTCCCGCCAAAAAAAGTTACTTCTGCTTCTGGCTGTGAGGTATCGCCAAATTGCCAAAATCCCCCATCAACCGCATCCAGAAAACGGGCACTCCCCGCAACCATACTGATGGGCATTCCGCCACCTATTGCTTTGCCGTAGGTCGCAATATCAGCCCTAACGCCAAGCACCGCCTGTGCACCGCCAGCATGGGTACGGAAACCCGTAATCATCTCATCAAAAATTAAGGCGGCACCGCTCGCGTCGGCAATCGTGCGAAGCTCCTTGAGAAATTCAACTGGTCGAAACCCAGGACGACGGCTTTGCACTGGTTCTACCAGAATGGCCGCCAGTTCATGCGCTTGGGCACGAAGAATGGCCAACGAGTCGTCAGTGCCATATGGCAAAACCGTCAGCGAAGATATAGCACCATACGTAATACCAGGTGTGACGGGAAATACAGCGCCGGAATCGTCAGCAAAGGCGAGAATCCCATCATTGGTGCCATGATACGCTCCGGCAAAAATAACCACCCGTTCACGCTTCGTAACCGTACGAGCAATGCGAAGCGCCATCATGACCGCTTCAGAGCCAGTATTACAGAAAGTAACGCGTTCCATCCCCGTCAGACGACAGAACAATTCCGCTGCCTCACCCGCTTCCGGCAACTGCGTTGCGAGTTCCATACCACGAGCCATCCGTTGCCCAATTGCATCGGTAATGAATTGCGGCGCATGCCCGAAAAAGGCCACGCCAAATCCCATAGCAAGGTCGATGTAGGTATTGTCGTCAACGTCGGTAAACCGTGAACCACAGGAAGACGCAGACGCAATCGGATAGGCTATTTCTTTGAGTACATATCGGTACGCAAGGGTATTGATCCAGTCGGCCAAGTGGGGGCGATGCTGCTGTGCTAACGCTTTCGAGCGTGCTGTCCGCTGATTATGACGTGCAAGAAGTTGCGCGATGCAGTCGCGTTGTTCGTTGGTTAACGATGGGGTTTCGTCCTGCAGGCGAAGTGCACGAATATTCATTTTCTGGTGTGAAGTGGGTACAATACTTCCACCACCATGCTGTATGGTGGCTAATTGCTGCTGCATCAGACTACGGATTTCGTCCAATTGCTGCTCGAAAAACGCTTCGATAGGGGAAGTCGTCGTTGGTTCCTGTTGTTTGGTCGGTTGTGCCACCTTGGCGCGTGGCATGGAATGATCAGCGGCGAACTGTGCCACTTTGCGTAGCGTGTTGGCCTGCTCCATTAAGTGGCTAAGCTCCAGCGTGACACCATAGTCACGATTGACCGTATCACGCAACTGAATCAACATCAGTGAATCAAGCCCCAATTCAAAAAGATTGCTATCTACATCGTGTTCACTAATATTGCGGCCTGATACCACATTCACCATGTGCACTAATGATCTCACAATGTCTGGTACCTCATGGCTCGCAACCACTTGTGTGGTAACTGGTGGCTGCGAGGTCGAGAAAGCAAGCGGTAACCAGTGATCTCTCCGTTGGAGCGCCCGTGGCGTGGCAACAGACAAAGGGAACTTTTTCCCACCGGCACGGCTATACTCTTGAACTATGACGTGAGCGTTGGTTCCGCTGAAACCAAAAGAGCTGACACCGACCGTGCGCACATGACGATCAGCGGGAAACGGACGGTTCTCCGTTGCCACGCGTATGGGAATCGTCTTCCAAGGAATGTGCTGGTTCAGTGAATCGGTATGAAGGCTGCGCGGAATGTTCCCTTCACGGACAATGAGGAGCGCTTTTATCAGCGAAGCGATCCCCGCCGCTGCTTCTAAATGACCGATATTGCTTTTGACGGAGCCGATACACAAAGCGGGATGATTCTGAAAAACTGTCGCCAGCGCACGCGCTTCAATGGGATCACCAAGTGGCGTGCCGGTTCCATGTGTCTCGACATACCCAATATCGAGTGGTGTCAGGTTCGCCGTTTTTAGGGCTTGCTCGATAACATCCTGCTGCGAAATGGCATTGGGAGCCGTCAGCCCATTGCTTTTTCCATCGTGGTTCGCCGCGCCACCGCAAATAACCGCGAGAATCGGCAACCCTTCGCGTTCGGCATCTTCCAGCCGCTTGAGGTACACAATGCCCCCCCCTTCACCACGCACATATCCATTAGCATTTTCCCCGAATGCACGGCAAAACCCGTCTGGCGAAAGGGCATTCATCCGCGAAAGCGCGACCGACGTTACGGGGCTAAGCATCAAATTCACCCCGCCAGAGAAAGCGCCATCACATTCGCGATTGGATAAAGCACGGCATGCTGTCAGCAGTGCCACAAGAGAAGAAGAACACGCGGTATCTATAGCAAGGCTTGGGCCGGTGATATCAAAAAAGTAGGAAAGGCGACCAGCGGCGACGCTCGGAAGAATGCCCGTCAAACTGAAGGGTGAAATAGTGCTCGGATCAGCAGAGAAAATGGAAGAGTGCGCATAGTCCATACTGCTCATCCCGACGTACACGCCGGTACGGCTCCCACGCAGCGAAGCGGGGGCAATGCCGGAACGTTCTAACGCTTCACAGGATAGCTCCAGCAAAAGCCGTTGTTGCGGATCGAGAAAATCAGCTTCCATCGGAGTCATATTGAAGGCGGCGGCATCGAAAGTGCGGACATCGCGCAGAAAGGCACCCCGTTTCGTACTACTTTTGCCAGCACAAGACGGGTCTGCACTCCACCACGCATCGCCATCCCAGCGATCGTCAGGTACCGTACCTACTGCATCGAACCCATCACACAAAAGCGACCAGAATTGTTCCGGTGAATCGGCTCCCCCCGGAAAGCGACACGCAACGCCGACAATGGCAATTTTTCCCGACCCTTGCATCGTCGCGAGTTGTCCCATCAACTCTTGTATTTTCGTGCTCGCTTTGGCCAACGTGTCGCGGTACTTTTGTTCTTGGGCGCTGTGCATGGAGTGTGGCTCCCTTCGTGTTATCGTTTTTCGCTACTGATGGCACACGCACGCGCCACTTGCTTCCCTTCGGCATAATATTTCTTGAAACATTTCCGAATCACAGAATTGTCACTACTCAGAAATGTTCCGCCACTGGCATAATGTTTTTGAAATATCTTCCCAACCGCATACACGGCGGCTCCACCAGTAATTGAGAGCAAGCCGACATACACGGCATGACCAATTAGTGGCACCCCTTTGAGTGCCGTATGCATTTTGGTAGAGAGGTAGACCGGGCCAATACTCCCGATCAGGGAAATAAGTATTTTGTAGGCGACCAGTTGGTGCGGTACAGGAAACGCGTAGATGTTTGCCAGATCGCGGATCAGTTTCACTTCGATCCCGGCAATGCCAGCGATATTCACCAATGACGAAGGGATGAGTCCTATCCCCATGGCGGCAATCACATGATTTTTAATGCAATTTTCGGCTTGTAACGCCAGTAATTCGCTCTCCATGATTACACACTCCCTCCGTTCAAAAGTCGCTCAATTTCATCAACCAAATCATCGGCTGACTTTTCGTGCGCGCTATCGCTTTCCGACGTGGTTTCACTCCAATTTGTCAAGGGGACGACGGTAGGTAAAAGGTACTGACTCATTTTCAGGGGTGTTGGGTAATCAAAGAGGAGTGAAACCGGCAATTCGACGGCCAGTGTTCGCGCCAACATATTGCGTAAATCGACCGCCATGAGTGAATCAAAGCCCTGTTCCTGCAAGGGACGATCAATTTCTATTCGTTCAGGATCACTCTGTCCCATAACCTTCGCCGCCAACACCTGCACAACTTTCAGCATACACGCAGATTGTTCTGTCGGTGCTGCTGCGCGGCATTGTGCCAGCCACATCGCGGCCGGATCCTCAGTGTGGTCGGAAGTGATGGCATTCGGATTGCGTACTTCAGCAAGTAAGTCGTGAGCGGTCGAAACTAAAAATGAAGCCAACTGCACAGGGTCGATATCCGCGATGGCACATTGTGTTGTGTGTGTACGAAGAGCTACTTCCATAGCAGCGAAAGCGTCGTCAGGTGCCATAGACCGGATGCCACGTGCGGCTAACCGTTCTTCGCGACCACCTCGCGTTGCCATCCCTACGGCTCCCCAAGCCCCCCAGTTCATCGAGGTTGCAGCCAATCCCTGACTGCGACGCCACCGTGCAAAACCATCCAGTGCGGCATTCGCTGCAGCATAATTCGCTTGTCCTGGGCTCCCCGTGAGTGCCGTGAAAGATGAAAAAAGAACAAAAAAATCAAGTTCATCGTGTTCGGTCGCATGGTGTAAGTTCCACGCCGCATCAATTTTAGGGCGCATCACACGCTCTATTCGTTCATCATGAAGCTCTGACACCAACGCATCGTCTAAAACGCCAGCGGCATGGAAAATCCCTTTGAGCGGCGGAAGTGCACTACGAAGCGTACGCAAACTACGCTGGACGTCTGCTGGAATGGAAACATCGCCTTGCAGGATCAATATGGTTATCCCTTGTTGGCGCAAATGTTCAATGGTAGTGCTCGCGGCATCTGTAGGAGCGCTCCGACCGATAATCGCCATGGAACGGCACCCAGCATCAGCCAGCCATTGCACAAGCAGCAGTCCCAAAGCGCCACAACCACCCGTGATCAAATAACTCGCCGCCGTGTCAATAACGCCAACGGTAGAGAGGTTTCGCTCACGCATCCGATCGGCCAGTGATATCACCACTTTACCGATCTGGCGCGCTTGCGCCAAAAATCGGAACGCCTCACGCGCGCGTTGTACCGGAAAAACGGTCATCGGAAGTGGCAGCAAGCGACCGGCCGCCATATCAGCGATGACGCTTTCAAAGCCTGTCGACAGTATCTGTGGCGTTTGCAGCGCGACAGTTGCCAGATCAAAACGATGATACGAGATATGCGGATAACGTGCTGCAATGTCAGCATCACTGCGCATATCGGCTTTACCGATTTCAATAAAGGTTCCACCCTCTGTCAGGAGGGCAAGGCTGGCGTCAATAGCATCACCCGCTAACGAATTTAAAATACTATCAACCCCTGCACCTTGAGTGAGGTGTCGGATCGTATCGGCAAAATCAACCGTGCGCGAATCCATAACGTGCGCCACACCCATTTCGCGCAGGAACGTTCTTTTTTCCTCACTTCCGGCAGTGGCAAAAATTTCGGCGCCCACGGCACGGCAAAGTTGCACGGCTGCCAACCCCACTCCACCCGTTGCCGCGTGAATGAGTACGCGATGACCCGCACGTATGCCAGCCAGATGATGCACGCCGTACCACGCCGTCAGAAACGCCACTGGGATCGTTGCGGCCTCTACATACCGCCAATTTTGGGGAATCGACATGCACTGCGTTGCAGCAACCGTGATATAATCAGCAATACACCCTTCGGCATTCAATACGACGACACGGTCGCCAGCGACAATACTGGTCACGCCATCGCCAACGGCGACAACCACACCACTGCATTCAAATCCTGGCATGCCAGGATCACCGGGATATCGCCCTAACACGTTCAGTACATCGCGAAAATTGAGTCCGACAGCGTGAATCTGCACTTCTACTTCGCCTGCATTCGGCGTACGCCGCGAGCGCGTGACCACTTCCAGCGCATCAATACTTCCACGTGTTGGTATATCGAGACAGAAGCCGTCAGTTATTGGAAGTGTGAGCGATTCAGGAGCCGAAACGGTTGCCGTTGATGGCGTTAACCGTGCCACATACCGACTGCTTCCGCGTAAAACTATCCGCCCTTCGCTGGTATTGGCTGCCAGTTCGTGCAAGCATGCGATCATTTCATCTGCGCTTGGCCAGAGAGAAAGATCAATTAGCGTGCAGCGGAGTTCCGTTCTTTCTGCCGCAATACTGGCACCAAATCCCCACAGTGCCGCACCTGATGTGCAGATGGCTCGATCCATCCCAGTCGGATTAAACACACCCGCCGTTATGAAAAAGAGTGGCGGAGTAATGCCGAGTGCCAGCATATGGTGCACAAGCGTAAGATTTTTCGTGACCGATTCACTCCAGCACGAGAGAATCCCGCGCAACGGCTCCTGTTCAAGCCATTCCTGCGTTACGGTAGCCTGTAAAGCGGCTTGAGTATCGAGCATACGCACCGTCGCACCATGTTCGTGCAAAGCATTCGCAAGCGCATGCGCCCAGCGTGATCCATCGCTCAAAACGATCCATCTTCCCGATGGGAACGGTTGATTATCCAATGCTACTGGCGCCGTTCGCCATACAAAGTCATAGCGTAACGGTGGCGTTGATGCAGGGAGCGTTTCGCGACGAAACCGTTTCAATGTAAGTCCGTGGAGTGTAAGGTGGACATTTCCACGTTCGTCGAACG
Source organism: Chrysiogenes arsenatis DSM 11915 (assembly GCF_000469585.1). Lineage (NCBI taxonomy): Bacteria > Pseudomonadati > Chrysiogenota > Chrysiogenia > Chrysiogenales > Chrysiogenaceae > Chrysiogenes > Chrysiogenes arsenatis. The sequence continues at coordinate 88,358 of NZ_AWNK01000009.1, read as the reverse complement.
CTGCAATATCGAAAATAACCTGCACGGGTGACCGTTCCCGTAATTGACAATGTACCCTCAGCGTTACCGCACCCTTTCCCGTCATTTGCAATGATTCACAGGCGGCTGGCGCGAAACTGACTCCCGCCGGAATAGGTTCCGCACTGTACACCAGCATGGCAGCCGATAAAGTAAGGCAACCATCGAGCAGGGCTGGATGGAGTATATACGGGGAGACGGCGTGCGGATCGATGGTTACTGTGCCGACAAGTGCTGTGTTTGCAAGGGTGAATTCGCGAACGCTCTGAAACATTCCACGGTAGAAAAAGTTGTACTTTTCCAGTTCGGCATAGAGGGTTGCGCCGGAAAAATGTTGACCAGAAAGGAGATCGGGAAATGCGACCAAGCTGGGTGGAGCTTCGGCAGCGTGCCCATGTAAACGCGCATGACACTGCCATTTACCGTCAGGTAGCTGACTGAACACTTCAATCATGTCCGATGAAGGATGGTAAAGCGTTTGGATTGCCGTTGGAGTTTCACACACAACCAGCGGATTCAGGAGATTGAGCTGGGTGAGTTGTAAAGATGCTGCTGTGGCGTGCGCTCGTTGCACCACACTGAGCGCTATTTCTATAAATCCAGCAGCAGGGAGAATCACCGAACCGTGTGCCGCATGGCCACTCAGCCAACTTTGGTGAACCGTATCAAGGGTATTGATGTACCGCTGTTCTGGCGAAGGGGAATCCAGCAAGAGTCCCAACAGTGGATGGCCGACAGCGGCCTGCTGGTGTGGCGCACTTGGCGCGTGAAGAGCAGGCTGCGCCACTGGATTCACACAATATCGTTCGCGGTGAAACGGGTACGTGGGAAACGCCACCCGCGCATATGGCCATGGCGCGTGATACTGCTGCCAGTTGATATTGACCCCAGCCGTGGAGAGTTCACCAATGCTATGCGTCAAAGTGACCCATGGCGATACGCCACGCTTTAGCGACGCGATACAGCGGGAATCACCCGGCACATGCCGTACAAAGGATGAGAGTGTAGCACTGGCTCCAATCTCAAGAAAAAGATTGTAGCCCTGAGATTGTAGCCACGCAATAGAATCGCCAAAGCGAACGGCTCCACGCAGATGGCGTCGCCAATAGGCTGGAGTGCAGAGATCTTCTCCCTGCGCAGGAAGCCCCGTCACATTGGAAATCACCGGAAGCGTTGGTCGATGATATGTGAGAGTGGCTGCTATGCGTTCAAATTGATCAAGCACGGGATCCATTAGATGCGAGTGAAAGGCATGCGATACGGTAAGATATTGAACCGATATTCCTTGTTGTTTCAATATATCCGTTACCGCATTGACACCGTATGCGGTGCCCGACACCACCACCGTGGCTGGCGAATTGACGGCAGCGACCGAGACATGGTCGGCAAACGGAGCAAGTACAGGGAGCACACGGGCTTCCGGGCAGAGTGCTGCCGCCATAACGCCTCCTGCTGGGAGGGAATTCATCAACCGTCCACGATGAGCGACCAACGTAATGGCATCTTCAAGTGACAGCACTCCAGCAATGCAGGCGGCCACAAATTCGCCAATACTATGACCAATAACGGCTGCTGGAGTCACTCCCCACGATTTCCAGAGGCGTGCCAGTGCATATTCCAGCGTAAAGATAGCTGGTTGTGTATACACGGTTTGTGCGAGTTCGGCTTCCGTTCCCGTGTGCATTACATCGCGAATTGAGCGACCCAGTAGTGGGGTAAAAAGCTGATCACAATGATCAACCGCATCACGGTAGACAGGAGAAGTTTCGTAAAGCGTACGTCCCATACCCGGATATTGCGATCCTTGGCCAGTAAAGAGAAAAACAGGATTCAGAGTTCTTGATGACAGACTGGTGTGAGGGTATACCCCTTCAGATGATTCTTGTTGTTGGAAAGCCTGTACTTGTTGACGCATCTTCTCATGGGTGTCACCCACGAGCGCAACACGCGATGGAAAATGGTGCCGACCAAGCGCTGCGGTGTGGCAAATGGATGCGAGCGGTGGCGCATCGTCGCGCTCTACATATTCGGCAACCCGTTTGGCAAGATTTCGTAAGGTAGATTCATCTGCCGCTGTAAGCAGGAGTATGTAACTGTCGCGTCTATCAGTTGATGCTATCGTGAGTGAGGGTGGTGCTTCTTCCAGAATGATGTGCGCGTTTGTTCCACTAAAACCGAAACCACTGATGCCAGCACGGCGTGGTTTTTCGTTACGCGGCCACGCCGCACCATCCGTCACAATACTGATTGGCATCCGCTCCCACGCCATATGTGGTGAAGGATTGGAGCAATGCAAATGGCGCGGAATCTGCTGATGCTGCAATGCCAGCACTAACTTGATAACACCCGCAACTCCTGCCGCCGCTTCCAGATGACCGATATTGGTTTTCACTGAACCAACCAAGAGTGGCGCTGGACGTGTGCTGCCAAACGCTGCTGCCAGAGCCTCTATTTCGATAGGGTCGCCCAGTGGCGTACCCGTGCCGTGTGCTTCGACATACGCAATATCGTTTGGCATTACCCCAGCGTCAGATAAAGCAGCGGCAATAACCCGTTGTTGTGCTAAGCCGTTTGGGGCAGTCATCCCATTACTGCGGCCATCATTGTTGATAGCGCTCCCGCACACTAGCGCCAGAATGCGGTGCTGATTGCGCACCGCATCGGTATGCCGTTGCAGTACCAGCATCCCACCGCCTTCGCCGCGGCTATATCCATTGGCGGAAGCCGAAAAAGTCTTGCAGCGACCGTCAGGTGCAAGCGCGCGTAGTTTACAAAAAGCAATTAACGGATCAGGGGTTAGCATCATGTTTACCCCACCAACGAGCGCCAGATCACACTCACCTGATTGCAACGATTGACGGGCGAGGTGAAGGGCAACTAACGACGACGAGCACGCCGTATCGACAGGGAGACTCGGCCCTTCAAAACCGAACGTATACGAAATACGTCCCGCGGCGGTGCTAAATGTATATCCAGTGAGTGAATATGGATCAATGCGGGAGAAATCATTGCCACATACATGCGGCAAGTCATAATCATGGCTGCACATGCCTATAAAGACACCCGTACGACTCCCTTGCAATGAATTGGGATCGATGCCAGCATCTTCCAATGCTTCCCACGCGAGTTCCAATAAAAGCCGCTGTTGTGGATCAAGTGATTTTGCCTCTTTCGGAGAAATGCCAAAAAAGCGGGGGTCAAACTCATAGGGCGACGTGGAAAGAAATCCCCCTTCGCGCACGTACATCATTCCCGGTTGTTCGGGGTCAGCAGAATAGTATCGGGCAGCATCCCAGCGCTCAGCCGGAATGGGCGAAATGGCATCAACTCCATCCGACAATAGCTGCCAATACTCAGCAGGCGAATTCGCCCCACCCGGTAAACGGCACGCCATACCAATAATTGCCACTCGCTCGCGGTGTTTGAGCCGTTCGTTTTCGGCTATCAGTTGCTCGATTGTGGCCGAAGCTTTCCGAATGGCGTCCTGATAGTGATGCGTCTGTGACATATACAGCACCGCCTTATTTTCAGTATGGGAGACGAATGATACGCCGTTTTATACTCCAAATCTATGCAGGTGTAAAATATTCAATTAGGTAACGAATTGCTGAAAAGTGAATTATTTGCTGTTTTTCAGGAGGGTAGTGAATTCATCGGCGGGGATTGGCTTGCTGAAAAGAAACCCTTGGTAGCTATCGCATTCGCATCCGACAAGGAAATACAACTGATCAAAGTGTTCGACCCCTTCGGCGACCGCTTGCAATCCAAGATTTTTCGCAATACCGATAATGCTGGCAACTATCGAAGCACCACTGGAGTCGGTCGTCACGTCATTGATAAAAGACTTATCAATTTTCAATGCATCAACGGGGAGTTTGCGCAAATAATTAAAGCTGGAGTACCCTGTGCCGAAGTCATCAAGACTGAGTCGTATACCAAGTTGTTTCAGTTCTCGCATCGTGTGACAAGCTTTTTCAGGCTCATCCATAATGACACTTTCGGTGATTTCCAGTTCAAGCCGGCAAGGATCTATACCAGAACGACGAATCCCTTCTTTCATGATGTTCAGCAAGTTGCCCTGGCGAAACTGCCGTGGGGAAATATTGATGGCGATATCAATAGGCGGCAGCCCCTGTTGTTGCCAGAGCTGGCCTTGCCGCATCGCTTCGTTGATTACCCAAGATCCAAGCGGCACAATTAATCCGGTTTCCTCTGCCAAGGGAATGAACTCCAAAGGAGATATCAAACCACGCTTCGAGTGCTCCCAACGGAGCAAGGCTTCACATCCAATTATTTTACCACTTTTGATGTCGACTTTTGGTTGATAGTACAGTCTGAATTCTTCACGCTGAAGTGCGTGCCGTATCCCATTTTCCAATTCGAGTGTTTCAAAAATCCGCTGATTCATTTCTGGCGAGTAAAACGTCAGCATATTTCCGCCAAGTTTTTTGGAACGTGCCATTGCCAGGTCAGCGTTGCGCAAGAGTTGTTCCGGCTCGCGGGAATCATTGGGAAATATAGCAACACCAGTACTGGCGCTGACGGTTACTTCATGAGAATCGGTAGGAAACGGTTGCTCAAAAAACGTATTAATTTTTCCTGCGACATGAAGCACTTGGTCAATATCGTGTACATCGGAAAGAACAACCACAAACTTGTCACCACCCATACAAGCCAGTGTATCGGCCTGGCGGAATTGTTTGCGCAGACGACTCGCAATTGCGCACAGGAGTTGATCGCCACAACTGTGCCCCAGACTATCATTCACTACTTTAAGACGGTCAATATCCATCACAAAAATGGCTACCATTTGTGATGCACGATGTGCAAGGTGGATACAATGATCTAAACGATCAAGCAAGAGCGTGCGGTTCGCCAACCCAGTTAGCTCATCGTGAGTAGCAAGGTGTTGCAACTGCAATTCGTAGCGCTTGCGCAGCGTAATATCGCGCAGAGTAAATTGAAGCAGGTAACGGTTGCCGGCCTGAAACGTCATCAATTGAACTTCGCCATCCCACAGCTCACCATCTGGCCGCTGGTGACGCCACTCGTAGATCACTTCTCCATGAAGAAATGCCTGCTGAATGTAGGCATGCATCTTTTCTTGCGAGCTGGTGCCGTCATACTGAAACGGGGCGGAAATATCGATGAGTGTTTTGTGTAACGTATCTGCGACAGATGGCAAACGGAAAATTTTTGCCGCGGCACGATTACAGTCAATGAATCTCAGTGTTTCATAATCCATGACAATTATCGGAATCAAAGAGCTTTCAAACACCCGTATGCGACATGCTTCACTCGCTTCTAGTGCGCGTTGCGTTTGTTCGTGTTCCTGTAACTTGCTGCGCAATGCGGCATTCGCTTGTTCCAATTCGCAGATTCGTTGTTGTAGCTCATGGGAATACAGTTTCCGAATTGAGTAATCGTTCAGCCCGAGTAGAGTATCACGCGACACAGTCATCGCAGATTCATGCTTATTCGGCAATGATGACATGGCACATCCCGATTTGTGACGGTAAATCTCAGAGAAGTCACTTTAAGCGAGAATAATGCGGAAGAAAAGGATTATTTTTTTCATATTCACGCTCGCGTTCATTCGTTTTGAGATGAGTATTCATTCTTTGCATTATCACGAAAACAGCCCCTTGCTTGGTGCAAGGGGCTGTGAATTGGGTAGTCTGAAAACTTAGTTTTTCCCTTTGTCGATGATTTTGCTTTTACCAATCCAAGGCATCATCGCGCGCAGACGCGAACCAACTTGCTCGATTTGCGAATCAGCCAAGTTGCGGCGTTCTGCATGCATCCGTGGGTAACCAGCGCGACGCTCAAGGATGAAGTCTTTGGCAAAACGGCCATCTTGAATTTCGGTCAAGATTTCCTTCATTGCCTTTTTGCTCTCTTCGGTAACAACCCGCTTGCCAGAAACCATGTCGCCATATTCAGCGGTGTTTGAGATGGAGTAGCGCATGTCGGCAATGCCACCTTGATACATCAAATCAACGATCAGCTTAAGTTCGTGGAGGCACTCAAAATAGGCCATTTCTTCTGGATAGCCCGCTTCGACCAGCGTTTCAAATCCAGCACGTACCAAAGAAACCGCGCCACCACAAAGAACAGCTTGTTCGCCGAAGAGGTCAGTTTCTGTTTCATCTTTGAATGATGTTTCGATGATGCCACTGCGACCGCCACCAACCGCACTGGCGTAAGAAAGCGCCAGTGATTTTGCTTTGCCGGTATCATCCTGCTCGATCGCGATTAAGCAAGGAACGCCGCCGCCGCCAACAAATTCGCTACGAACCGTGTGGCCTGGGCCTTTCGGCGCGATCATAATAGTGTCAACGCCTTTCGGCGCAGCGATTTGCCCATAGTGGACGTTAAATCCATGAGCGAAAGCAATAGCCGCGCCAGCTTTAAGATTCGGCTTGATGGACTGATCGTACACGTCAGCTTGAAGCTCGTCAGGCAGCAGGATCATAACAAGGTCAGCTTGTTTGGTCGCTTCATCAACAGTCATAACCTTGAAGCCCTTGGCTTCCGCTTTTTCCCAAGAATTGCCACGACGAACCAAACCAATGGTAACATCAACACCGGAATCGCGCATGTTTTCCGCGTGGGCATGTCCCTGAGAACCGAAACCGACAACGGTCACTTTCTTGGAACGGATAATGGAAAGGTCGCAGTCGGCATCGTAATAGACGGTCATTGCCATGAGATATCTCCTTCATGTAATAGAATTGCAGGGTAAAAAACAGGGTGTGTTATACGGTGTGAACCATTTTCTGGCAAGGGGAAAAGGATTGGAGTTCCGCATTTGTGTACTCTTATGGTAGTGTTGTCGCGCTGCATAAAGCGATTTTGTAACTCTCCATCTTTTTTCACGATAAAGGATACCTACCCGTGCGTACTATCGCCATTTTCGACTCCGGAGTCGGCGGCCTGACCGTCATGCGTGCTATTAAAGATACGTTACCCCATTGCAATCTCGTCTATTTAGGCGACACCGCCCGCGTGCCGTATGGGACGAAATCGAAAGAGACTATCCTGCGCTATTCGCTGCAAGTCAGTCAGTTCCTCTACGCCCAAGGGGTTGATTTGCTGGTCATCGCGTGTAATACCGCTACGGCCTACGGTTTACACGAAGTGCGTGCGCGCTACCCGATTCCGGTAATAGGCGTCATCGAACCGGGTATTGATGCTACTCTGCAAACGACCACCGGTGGAAAAATCGGCGTTATCGGCACCAGCGCCACGATTGCCAGTGGACTCTACAAACGGGGCATTCAGGAGCGACTGCCAGCGGCGCACGTTACAGAAATCGCCACACCATTGCTAGTGCCGCTCGTCGAAGAAAACTGGACGGGTACCGAAGTGACCCGTTTGACATTAGAGCGTTACCTGAGTGGCTTTCCGGTGATCGACACGTTGGTGCTTGGTTGCACTCATTACCCTTTGCTAAAAAACGATATAGCAGCCGTATTGCCGAATGTGGCACTTGTGGATTCCGCACTCGCCACGGCACGAGTGGTAGCTGGCCTCGCGGGTCAATGTTCAGAACAGCAGCCACGTTCCACGTTTTATATGACGGATACTTCTAGCCGCTTTCGTGAAATTGCAACTCTCTTTTTTGGCGAAGAAATCGCCAGTATAGAACACATTGATCTTTGAAAACCCAAGGAGGATGCCTATGACCGCCTATCATGTTACGAAAGAAGATCACCGTTATCTGCGCCACTATATGCTCGAAGAACTTGGCATTGAAGGGCAGCAAAAACTGGCCGACGGACGGGTACTGGTGGTCGGCGTTGGCGGCCTTGGCTCGCCGGTGCTCTACTACCTTGTCGCTGCTGGCGTTGGCCATATCACGATTGCCGATGGCGATATCGTCGAAATTTCCAATCTGCAACGGCAGATTCTCCATTTTACGGCCGATCTTGGCATTCCCAAAGTCTACTCTGGCCTTGCGAAGCTCAAAGCATTGAATCCGGCAGTGCAGATCGAGGCGCAGCAAACTATCGTCAATGCCGAAAACTTTCATGCGCTCGCTGCCTCGTGCGATGTTGTGGTGGATGCGACCGATAACTTTGTCGCCAAATTCCTTTTGAACGATCTGTGTGTGGCGGCGGGAAAACCGCTGATTCATGCTGGTATCAAGGAGTTTACCGGACAGATGATGACTATCCTTCCCGGCAAAAGCGCTTGCTACCGCTGCCTGTTTCCGGATGAGCCAATCGCCGGAACCCCTGAAGCGAACGCTCGCGCCGGTGTACTCGGCGCAGTGGCCGGTACCATCGGCACCTTGCAGGCGACAGAAGTAATCAAGCTGTTGGCGGGGTTCGGCGAACCGATGATCAATACCCTGCTGCGCTACGATGCCCGCCTGCTCCATTTTCACAAAGTAAAAGTTGCTCGTCGCGCGACGTGCCCCGCTTGTGGTGAGAAAGGGTAGCATGAGCCACGTAACCCTTGCCCACGGCAGTGGTGGCGAAGCAATGAGCTGCCTGATTCACGAACTTTTTTACGAAGCGTTTGACAACCCCGTGCTGCGGCAGGCGGACGATGCGGCGGTTTTTGATCTCCCGTCCCCGCTCGCCATGACCACCGACAGCTTTGTTGTCTCGCCGCTCTTTTTTCCTGGCGGCAACATCGGCACTTTGGCGGCCTGTGGCACGGTGAACGATTTAGCGATGATGGGGGCAGAACCAAAATATCTGAGCTGCGGCTTTATCCTCGAAGAAGGATTTTCCCTGACTGAGCTGCGCACCATTGTGGAGAGCATGGCGCACGAGCTGCGTGCCATTGGAGCACGGATTATAACGGGCGATACCAAAGTCGTGCCGCGCGGTCATGGCGGTGGTGTGTATATCAACACGACCGGCCTTGGGAGCGTGCGCTATGCTGGACTTGGCACAGCAACCTTACGTGCCGGCGATGCGCTGATTATATCTGGCCCGATTGGTGACCACGGCGCCACCATATATACGTGCCGCGAAGAAATTGCCATGCAAAGCGCGCTGCGCAGCGATTGCGCCACCCTGTGGCCAGTTGTCGCGAAACTGATCGACGCCAAATTGCCCATCCGTGCGATGCGCGATGCCACGCGTGGCGGACTTGCTGCGGTACTCCACGAATGGGCGGCCGCGAGTAACCTTTCCGCCGCTATCGAGCCGCACACCATACCCGTGCGCCCCGAAGTGCAGGGATTATGTGAACTCCTTGGTTTTGAGCCGTGGCATCTGGCCAACGAAGGGACGTTTGTGTTGGCCGTTCCGGCCACTGAGGTTGACGCAGTTCTGCAAGTATTGCGCCAGCAAACGTGTTGCACGCAGGCCGCCTGCATTGGCACACTGCAACCGGAACACCCCGGAAAAGTGATTCTTAAAAGTGAGTGGGGGACAAAACGGCTGATGGAACCGCCTGGCGGCGAACTGCTGCCAAGGATATGCTGAAGCACATACGACCGAGGATGAATTTTTCTGCTTTCTACTGGCGAAAGGAATTTGATTATGCGAGATGATTCTGACTTCAAGCAGCTTGATCAGCTAAAATCACAGCTGGATGCGAAGCGTCCTTTGCCGCCTGCGGTACTCGCCAATTTACGCGAACATCTCATGCTGCAATGGACGTATCACAGTAATGCCATCGAAGGAAACACCCTGACGCTCAAAGAGACGAAAGTCGCTCTGGAAGGGATAACTATCGGTGGCAAAACACTGCGTGAGCACTTTGAGGTCGTTAACCACCGCGATGCTATCCTTATGGTGGAAGAATTGGTGAGCCATAAACAGCCTTTGAACGAATGGACTCTCAAATCCTTGCACCAGTTGGTACTGAAAAATATCGACAACGAAAATGCTGGTCAATACCGCAAAATCAATGTGCTGATTTCCGGCGCAACGCACCGTCCTCCCGATGCCATGCACGTTCCGCAGGCTATGGAGGACTTTCTGTCTTGGTCCAACCAGCAAGCAATGGTGCTTCACCCTGTAGAACGAGCCGCGCGAGTGCATGGCGAATTTGTGAAAATTCACCCCTTTACCGATGGCAACGGACGTACTGCTCGCTTATTGATGAACTTGGAGCTGATGAAAGCCGGATTTCCAGCCGCCTTGGTTCTGGTCGAACAACGGCTGGAGTATTACGAAGCCTTGGATAAAGCCCACTGCACAGGTGATTATAGCAACTTTATCGCTTTGGTCGCCTTATGCGTACAGCGGGGATTTGAACCATACTGGTGGGCGTTGGGATTGAAAAGCGAAGAGCAGCGCGAAAGATAGCTAAGGGTATTGCCATGCACGAATTTTCTTTAGTCAGCGCCTTACTTGATCAGTGTGAAGCTCAGGCCGCTGCGCATAACGCTACCAGTGTGACGCACGTAACGGTCAAGATTGGCATGATGAGTGCGGTAGAGCCGGAGTTATTCCGGCAGGCGTATGAAACGTTCCGTCTCGGTACGCTCTGTGCGGCAGCACCCCTAGAGCTGATTGTGCAGCCACTGGTACTGGAGTGCCACCAGTGTGGTGGCACCAGCACGGTCAATGAACGCGCCTATCACTGTCCCCAGTGCTTGAGTACACATATTACGGTTCTGGATGGCGAGGAGATGTACCTCATGTCGTTGGAGCTCGAAACGTGCTGACGCTGCATACTGGCAATTCGCTGACGCAACTCGCCGATGTTTTGGTCGCGCTGATGCGCACGGAGCCACTGGCTCCGCTTGTACCAGAGACGATTGTGGTGCAAAGCCGCGGGATGGATCGCTGGTTAGAGCTTCACATTGCCCAAACGCTTGGAGTGTGCGCGAACATTCGCTTTCCGTTTCCCGAAGCATGGTTGTGGGAACTCTACCGGAATAATCTGGGGGCGCTTTTTCCGAATGATCAATACGCTCGCGAACAGCTGCGGTGGGTGCTCTATGATTTGCTTGATGACGTGCTGGCGCTCCCTGAACTTGCGCCGTTGCGCGTGATGGCTGCTCAAGAGGATGCGCAAACCCGTTTTGAGCTTTGTGATCAAATTGCTGACACGTTTGACCGCTATCAACTCTATCGTCCCGAGTGGCTTCTGGCGTGGGAAAAAGGGGAAAATCCGGTTGACCATCCGCACGCTCCGTGGCAGCAAGTGCTGTGGCGTGCGCTCCGGCAGCGCCTTGGCGGTGTCCATCGCGGCGAAGCGCATCAGGCCTTTCTACGACAGTTCGCTGCCGGAAAACCACTGTTGTGGACACCGCCTCGCTTGTTTGTTTTTGGGATTACCCTGCTTCCGCCTGCCCATTTGCAAACACTGGCACTGATTGGACATTCTTGCGACGTGCACCTCTTTGTGCTCAGCCCGTGCCAAGAGTATTGGGGAGATCATCCTGGGCGGCGCAACAACGAGGAATCCAATGACACGAACCGTTTATTGGCCTCTTTGGGTAAAGTCGGGCGCGACTTTCAGGAACTGCTCTTGGCGTTTGATGGTGCCATTCAGACCTATGAGTATTGGCAGAACCCTGAACCAAAGAGTCTTTTAGAATGGCTCCAGCACGATATGCTGCACCGTTTGGGGCGTGGTGTGTCCGTTTCCGACGAATCAACGGAAAAGGTTGCGGCGCAAACCATCGCTGCCGATGATCTCTCACTTCAACTTCATAGCGCACATACACCGCTCCGCGAAGTAGAAGTGCTCAAAGAACAGATACTTGATTTTCTGGAGCGCCATCCGTCGTGTGGACTGCACGATATTGTGGTGTTAGTGCCAAACCTTGAACGCTATGCGCCCTTGGTTGAAGCTGTGTTTCAGGTAACGAGCGATCAGGAAAACGCCCTCGCGTGTACGATTGCTGATCGTACCGAACATCGGCTGGAACACGAAGCTTTTGCCAAACTCTTGACGCTGGCTACCTCGTCGGTCACCCTTCCGGCTGTGCTTGAAGTGCTTGAGCTCCCGCCGATCACGGCCAACTATGGCCTTACGTCACACGCCATTGGTCGTTTACAAACGCTCCTTGTCAGCGCGGGTGCAGCGTGGGGGATTGATGCCAGCCACCGCGCACAACTCGGTTTTGCTGCAGAACCGCGCAATACGTTGCGTTGGGCGCTTTTCAATCTGCAACAGGCTGCTTTACACGCTGCTGCACCGGAGTTCAGTGAACCGGCGCTCTTTCCTGTCACGGTTGATGACAATGATGTGCTGGCCACGTTTGAACGCTTTCTTGACGATCTCGCCCACCTTGTTACAACCTCGCAACAGACCCTATCGCTTGGAGCATGGCGGCAAGCGCTGACACAGTGCGTCGCTGCGTTCTTGAGCGCAGCGGAAACGTGGGCGGAAGGGGTAGATTCACTCTTAGCGGCTATTGCTCAGATGGCGCTGCAAGGAGAAAAAGCCGCTTTTGCGACAGCAATACCTTTTGGTGCGATATGGCCAGCTTTGCAGCAAAAACTGCTGGCGACAGGGAGAGATGATCGGTTTATGGCCGGAAAAATTACGATTTGTTCCATGTTGCCAATGCGCTCGATTCCATTTGCCATGATCGCGGTACTTGGCATGAACGATGGCGAGTTTCCGCGTCAGCACCTGAGTTCAAGCTTTGATCTTGTCGCGCGCTTTCCGCAACGTGGCGACCGCAACCGGCTGGAGGATGATCGTTACTTATTTTTAGAAGCGATTCTGTGTGCCGGAAAACAATTGCATATCAGCTATGTCGGGCAAGATGCGCGGCGCGGTACGGTGCTGGCGCCTTCAGTGGTAGTACAGGAACTGCGCGATACGATCAATGCGGGATTTACGATTGATGGTTTAGCGGCTCGCGATGTTGCCAGCCATTGTACGCGGATTCATCCGCCACTTCCATTCAGTGCCACGCTTTTTGATGGACGCAACCCTGCGCTCTTTAGTTATACGCAGCAGCACTGGGAGATTGCACACCTGCTGCAACAGCGCAATGCCGGTGCTCCGGTAACGTTGCCCCCATTTCAGGAGCGTCTTGTGTTTACTCTGCCTGAATCATTGAATATCCACGAGCTGGTACAGTTTTTCGGCAATCCACTACGGCGCTATGTGGAATATCACCAGATAGCCGCTCCCAATGAAGCGCGCGAAATCCCTGACAGTGAGCCTTTTGATATCTCGCCACTGGATACGTGGTTTTTACGCACACTGGCGTTGCAATCCGCACTCGCGCACCATGACGCGGAAACCATACCGCGTATGTTATGTGCGACGGGGAAAGTACCGCACGGAACCTGGGGTGAACGCGATATCGAAGGTATTCACGCTGCGGTGCAGCCATTACAGGTAGCATGGGAAGCCCTCACTGCCAAGCACGCCGCCGAGGTTTGTGAGTTTTCCGTTTCGGTTGATGTCGTGGCTCACCACTGTACTGTGCATGGTGAATTAACGCTGTACGGTGGAACGCTGGTTTTCGTGAATCCGGGAAAATGTAATGGTAAGCGGCTCCTTGAAATGTGGATACCGCACTTGTTACGTTGTGCGTCGCAGACGTCAGCTTCGCCAGCGCTTGCGGCTTATCTTCTCTGTTTGAACGCCGAGGCCAATGCCGCTGAGATATGGATGGCACCACCGATTGGTGCGGCCAGTGCGTACGCTCTTTTGCGTCAACTGTTGGAATGCTACGTCGAAGGTCATACCGTGCCGCTTCCGTTACCGGTTCGCGCCACATGGGCTGGTGTCGAGGCGGCACAGAAAAAAGAGTGGCAATGGGATGACGCTATTTTCAACAAGATGGATGCGCTTTGGCAGGGCGATTCGTTTCGCGCCCAACCAGGGGAGGCGCAAGAATCACTCGCACGCATCGCATGGCGTGGTGTTGCGCCGTGGCAGAGCGAGCAAGATCGCTTTGTCGCGCTGGCTGAAAAAATCTATCGACCCATGCTGGAATGGGTCGAGCGCAAGGGTTAATCGCCTTTGGCTTTTTTTCCCGCCAGTTGGCCGCAAGCGGCATCAATGTCGCTGCCGCCACTTTTACGTATCATGGCGGTATAGTTTTTTTCGATAAGCACTTTTTGAAAAGCGAGCACCGATGCTTCGCTTGGTGCCTGAAATATCGCACCGGGATGGGGATTATAGGGGATTAAATTGATTTTACAGCGTATTGGAGCCAAGAGCTTTGCCAGCTTTTTGGCGTCGGCGCTGGAGTCATTCACGCCACCAATCAGGATATATTCAATCGTGATCCGTTTGCGCCCCTGCACTGGATAGCTCCGCAAGGCATCAAGCAACCCCTGTAAACCGCCTCCGGCACGATTGACCGGCATGATTTTGCTCCGTTGTTCGTCGGTCACGCCATGCAGGCTGATGGCAAGGTGGCACGGGACGTTTTCGTCGCCAAGTCGTTTGATTTTGTCCACTAATCCGCAGGTAGAAAGGGTTACGTGGCGATGGGAGTAGCCGAGCATGTCGGGATCGGTAATGATGCGGATAGCGCGCACGGTGTTATCGTAGTTGTCGAGCGGTTCGCCCATTCCCATAAAAACAAAATTGGTAATACGTTCTTCTGGCTCAAGTATATCCTGCACGGCAAAGACTTGAGCCAAAATTTCCGCAGCGCTCAGGTGGCGCGCAAACCCCATTCCTGCTGTGGCGCAAAAGGTGCACCCCATGCGGCAGCCAACTTGAGTTGAAAGACACTGGCTGAGTTTTTCGCGCACGGGGATAATGACGGTTTCAATCCGCGCGCCGTCTGGGAGTTCTAAGAGTATTTTGCGGGTGTTGTCGATGGCGGAACGCTGGATTTCGACAATGGTGTACTGCGGCAGGATGATGGTATCGCGCAATTCATCACGCAACGTTTTCGACATATTGCTGAAGTTGTCAATGTTGCGTTCGCCCTTTTGAAAGACCCAGCCGAGCAATTGATCGGCACGGAAGGCAGGATAGCCTTGCTCTTTAAACCATTGGCGCACTTCGTCAGGCAAAGCATTGCAAATTTCGAGTGGTGGTACGGATACGTTTGACATCGTTATGGTATCATCCGATTTTCGGGGCGCGCATACCAATGAATAAAGTTATGCGTAATCCCGGCTGGTGTTTCGTAAATGTTTTCAAAGCGCCGCGAAACCGCTGGGAGCGCCTGAGGAATGTACAGGAAGGTATACGGTTGTTCTTCGGCAAGTATCTGTTGGATTTCACCGTAGTAGTGCTTACGTTTTTCTTGGTCGAGGGTGGATCTTCCGAGCTCCAGTAATTCGTCAACACGCGGGTTAGCGTATGCGGTAAAGTTCAGGCTGTGTTGATTGTCGCCGGGCGAGTGCCATACAGAGTATATATCGGGATCAGGTAAGATATTCCACCCTAAGATGGTCGCATCAAATTTCCCTTTATTGATGAATTCGTTGATAAAAGAAGCCCACTCAATCACGCGAATGGTGACCGTAATACCAATTTCCTGAAGGCGGCGCTGGATGATTTCGGCACTTTTGCGGCGCGAATCGTTCCCCTGATTGGTGATTATCTCAAAGCGAAAAGGAACCCCATCTTTCTGCAAAACTCCATTGACCAGCTGATACCCGACTTCCGCAAACAACGCCAACGCTTGAGCCGGGTCGTAGGTATAGCGACGCACGTCAGGGTTATAGGCCCAACTATCAGGGCGGTAGGGGCCAGTTGCGGCAACGCCAAGTCCCATAAGCACGCCATCGATCAGTTCTTGTTGGTTGATGGCGTAACTTAATGCCTGTCGCACACGTTTATCCTGAAATAAGGGGTTACGCAAATTATACCCAAGATAGGTGTACCCTGAAGATGGGTAGCGATACTTGACATAATCCTTTCGGAAGGTGTCATTTTCGGTCTGGCGGCTAAATTGAACGGGTGTTAAATCCATCATATCGATACTGCGATTGCGCAGCTCCATAAACTGGGTGGTTGTGTCCGGTATCACTTTATAAATCAGTTCCGTGATATACGGTTTTTTTTCATAGTAGTTTTCAAAAGCAGCCAAGCGGAGAAATTGCCCTTTTTGCCATTCCACAAAACGATACGGGCCAGTACCGATAGGGTGGCGCATAAAGTCGCTCGTAGGGATGTCAACTCCTTCTAAAATATGGCGCGGGAGGATTGATTTTGACCATCCAATCAACGCACGGGCATAGACGTTTTTATAGCGAACTTGTACGGTATACTCATCAATAATTTCGACCGTATCGACCTGTTCAAAGTCCCGTTTATACGGGGAGGGGAAGTCGGGATTGATAATGGCGTTAAAGGTAAAAAGGACATCTCTTGCGCGAAACGGGGCGCCATCGTGAAAAGTGACTCCCTGCCGTAGGTGGAAGGTAATGGTCTTGCCTTCATCAGCAATATCCCAACGGTGTGCGAGATCACCTGTTTCGAGTAAGTTCTCATCATACTTCACTAAACCACTGAAAATATTGCTTCCAAACTGGTGCGAGGCACTATCAGAGTAGAGTTCTGGCAGTAAGCCAGAAGCTGACCCCAGCGAAGGGATGACAATGCGGTCGCCATAACGATCATGTTCGGCAACCTCGTTTTTCGTAGTTTTCGCCACCGTTGCGCTTGATGCGGCCGAGGGAGAAGGTTGTGATGAGCACCCTGCAAAGAAAAACGTGAACGGTATCAAAAGAAATAAAATTCTTGAAAACAAAGGAACCTCCGAATTGCCAATACGCATTTAATTTTTCAAGTATTGATACACGACTTCTGGGAGTAAATAGCGCACGGGTAGCTGATGTCGTAAGGCATGACGAATATAAGTGCTCGAAATTTCAAGCCCCGGCATTTCCATCAAAAAACACCGCTTATCGGTATCCGTTGGATCGCTGGAGATAGACTGCTGATACCACTCAGGGACACAATCCTGGATTTGCGAAAGAGTGACCGCGCCAGGACGACTGGCCACAATAAAGCGGATGGTATCCAGTATCGATTCGTACTCTTTCCAGCGCATAATGGTGGCAAAAATATCGGCGCCCGTAATAAAAAAGTAACGGTCGGGATCGTCGAGCTGGCGGAGGGTATCCATCGTGTAGGTTGATCCGGCACGCTGCATTTCGAGATCCCACACTTCAAAGGCGGGATTTGTTTGCGCGACCAATTGTAACATGGCGAAGCGATCTTGGGCGGGAAGCAAATCAACTTCCTTGTGGGCGGGTTGTCCTGACGGCAAAAAAACCACCTTTTCCAAACCAAAAGTATGGCGTGCATACTCGGCAAGGTAGAGGTGGCCGTGGTGTACTGGACTAAAAGAACCGCCAAGCAAGCCTATCATCGAATTTGGCCATTCCCATTGATAACGAATTTAGAGCTGGTTAGGTCGCGCACACCCATTGGGCCGCGACAGTGAAGTTTTTGGGTTGAAATACCGATTTCAGCACCCATGCCAAATTGACCGCCATCGGTAAAGCGCGTCGAGGCATTGACGTACACCGCTGCCGAATCGACCGCTTGTTGAAAGTGGCGTGCATTTTCATAATGGTCAGTAACAATTGCTTCGGAATGTTGTGAGCCATGTGTGTTGATGTGATCAATCGCTGCTTGTAGTGAAGGGACAACGCGCACACTGAGAATCAAATCCAAGTATTCGGTATCCCAATCGACGTCTTGAGCTGTGACCACCGCACTATTCTTAGAAAGCTCACGTGTAATTTCACACCCGCGTATTTCAACACCCTTCGCGATAAGATCGGCAATAAGCTCTGGCAAAATACGTGCCGCAATGTTTTGGTGCACCAAGAGCGTTTCCGCGGCGTTGCAGACACCAGGGCGCTGCACTTTAGCATTGAGTGTAATACTTTTCGCCATAGGGATTTGAGCGTGTTCGTCAATATAGATATGGCACAGACCCTTGTCGTGTTTGACGATCGGTATTTTTGAATGGTCAGTAACGAATTGAATGAGCCCTTCGCCGCCACGTGGCACCACCAAGTCAATGTGTTTATGGAGTTTCAGCAGTTCTTCAAGCAGTTCACGGCTTGAATCGTCGATAACGGTAATAGCATCAACTGGCAATTTCATTTCCGAGAGCGCCTGCTGTAGCACTTTGCCGATCGCATTGGCTGAATTGAGCGCCTCTTTGCCGCAACGCAGAATGCAGCTATTGCCAGATTTGATGCACAACCCAGCAGCATCGGACGTGACATTAGGGCGCGATTCATAGATGATCAGCACGGTTCCAATAGGAACACGCATTTTCGCCAGCTGTAAGCCGTTATCAAGTCGTTTGAATTCATACATTTCGCCGACAGGGTCATCAAGATCGGCGATTTCTCGGAGTGATTGCGCCATTTCTTCTATGCGTTCCGGACTTAGCAATAGGCGGTCAAGAAGCGCCTTCGAAAGTCCCGCTTTACGTCCCTCAGCCATATCAATAGCATTATGTTCTAAAATCAAATCGCTATGCGCCACCAGCTGCTCGGCCATACGATAGATTAGCTTGCGCTTTTTTGCCGCATCAAGTAATGCCAACGCTGTTTTTGCATTCCGCGCACGGGTCGCAAATTGTAGTGCTGCTTGTTGCATAGAACCTCCGGAAATATGAACATTACATCAAAATACAAACTGAACTGAAAGGCTGGAACTTAGCAGAATCACAATTGATCGTCAATTTCAGGCTACATCAAAGAATTTAATTTCAGCGAAATCTTATTTTTCCTAGACGTGGCGGTATGATTTGAGTATTATCCCGTCCCGTTGCAATATTGGCGCCCGTAGCTCAGGGGATAGAGCGTTGGTCTCCGGAACCAAAGGTCGTATGTTCGATTCATACCGGGCGCGCCATTTTTCTTTTCGACTATTTCACCCCTTTTGACCGTAACTCTTTCGCAAAAGCTTTGTCGGTGCGCATAATGTGCTGCACCAGCCAATCGCGCAAGAACCGTGAAAGTTCGGCTCCTACTGATTCGCCTTTTTCAAACCGCTGCTTATATTCAACTACTTTTGCGACCAATTTATCGTGTTGTGCCAGATGATTCGCACTATCACTGTAGTTGTGGCGTCCCATAAGCTGCTTTTCGGTGTCAAAGTGGTAGAGCGTGTATTTGACCAACTCTTCCAGTATCCCTTTAATTTTTTCTTTCCCGCTAGCACTGCCGGTGGCGGCATAGAACGCATTGCAGAGGTTGACCAACTCCTTATGCTGTTCATCGATAATATTCACGCCAACCGCTAACTGTGGTGACCATTCAAGGAGTGTCGCGCTTGGTGCGGCATTCAACTCCGCTACTGGACGCAGGTTTTCGCTGCCAGCAATCTTAAAGCACTGCACCACTTCTTCGAGTTCATTCGCTGATTTTTCCGCACGCGTGGCAATGTCTTCGGTCGTTTGGATGAGTGATTCAGCCTTATGCGTTACGTCGTTTGAGGCTTCTACCTGCGAAACAACTTCTTCAGTGAGATGCACCTGATCACTAACGAGCTTTGAAAGCTGCTCCATTTTATCGAGCGTATCGCGTGATGCTTGACGAATCGCGAGCAGGAGATCTGAAGTTTCATGAGAAATTTCTACGCCGCGCTGAATAATTGGGGTTACGGAATTGAGTCCGGCAACAGCGACAAGCGTTTCCTTTTGAACCTGCTCGATCATGCTCGATATTTCACCCGTAGCACCACCTGTTCTTTCGGCGAGCTTACGCACTTCATCGGCAACTACCGCAAATCCACGCCCTTGTTCGCCAGCCCGTGCCGCTTCAATTGCCGCATTCAGCGCGAGCAGGTTGGTTTGATCGGCAATATCACGGATAATACTCAGGATACTGCCAATTTTGTCGGATTGTTCAGCCAAATGTTGAACACTCTTGGCTGATTGCTCCACCGTCATTGCAATTTTTTGCATGCTGGCGGATGACTCCATAACCATTTTTTCACCATTAATGGTCAAGGTCTGCACCCCTTCAGCATGCTCCTGAGTAGAGGTTGCAAGATGCGCAACATTTTCGATATTTGTACTGATCTGTGCGACGGATTCACTGACCTGATCACTTGATTCGCGCTGAAGTTGAAACCCTACTCCCATTTCGGAAGCTTTCGCCGCCAGCATCGTCATATCTTTCGTCAACTCATGCGAACTACTGACAATCGTACTGATAATCTGGTGTAAATTCTGCCGCATATCTTCAAGTGCGGAAAGGAGATTTTCTTGGTCGGCACTCCGCTTACGTTGGGGCGTTTCGGTAACGAGATCGCCAGAAGATATCCGATTTGCCACAACTAAAGCCAGTTGTGGATCTCCGCCAAGTCGACCAAGCACCCACCGCCTGACATACAGCGCCATACCGGTGACAAGGAGCATCCCTGCAGCACCAATCGCAATAATCCACCGTGCAAGACTCCAGTACGTTTCACGCAAATCGTCGATGTAGACGCCCGAACCGATAATCCAACCCCATTCATCAAAGAGCTTTACATAGGAGAGCTTCGTGTAAAGCTCTTGGGTTACCCCACCGCCAACCTTTGGTTTTGGCCATTCATACGTTACAAATCCTTCCTTGTTGTATGTATTTACCGCATCAACAAAGGCTATAAAGAGGTTTTTGTTATCAAGTGGCGCTTTGGCTGATCCATCACGATTGCGCATCATGGTAGCTTTATTAAAATTCGTTGAATCCAGTGTTTTGCCGTCAAGTGCTGGCACCGTGGGATGCATAATCATCATGGGGAATGGACGGCCAAGATCGTTAATCCAGAGATATTCAACAACATCATAGCGCATTGATTTTATGATAGAAGCCGCTTGAGCTTGTGCGGCTTCACGGGAGAGCCCACCTTCTTTTTCCAGCTTGTGAAAGCGACTTACCACCGCGTATGAGGTCTCCACTACTGAGCGAAGCTGATTTTCTTTACTCTTTTCCATGACGTTTTCTAAGGCGGCAAGAACGAATAAACCAATAATTAAGAAAGCTCCAAATACCGTAATTGGAATCATAGTCAGCTTAAAGCCTAAGCTCGAACGCTTCTTGGTCATGCGAAACTCCTTCGTGTCTACTATAAGAACGTAAATGACTCATACGGTTAAGTAATGCGATTCAATGCATTTCTAGCAATATAATTCAGCGTTTGATTTTGATATTTTTTCACACGAATTGCAACTGATTTTCCCAAATTAAACAGAGCCTGTTGCTCTTCTGCCGTTTGCCAGATTTGCGCAGCTCATGTATACTCCGATATATGTATTATCGTTACACTAGTCAGGAGATACTATGGCCACACCAACCGTTCGCGTCCGCTTTGCTCCATCGCCCACCGGCTATCTCCATGTTGGCGGAGCCCGTACCGCGTTATTCAACTACCTTTTCGCCCGTTCGCAAGGGGGAAAATTCCTCCTGCGTATCGAAGATACTGATCAAACCCGCTTCCAAGAAGATTCGCTTCACGAAATATTCACCAGCCTGCGCTGGCTTGGTATAGAATGGGACGAAGGCCCTGAGGTTGGCGGCTCATGCGGGCCGTATGTTCAATCAGAAAGATTGCCCCTCTATCGTGACCATGCCCAACACCTTCTCGATAGTGGTGCTGCCTACCATTGTTTCTGTACGACGGAACGCCTGGAGCAATTACGCACGGAACGTGAGGCGGCGGGTATTCCGCAGACCGGATATGATCGTTTGTGTCGCCATCTGGCACCTGACGAAGTACAGCTTCGTCTTCATGCGGGGGAACGCTCGGTTGTCCGTTTGAAAGTTCCGGAAAGTGGCAACGTAACATTCGATGACGCCATTCGCGGAGCGATTACCACGGAAAACTCGCAAATTGATGACACCGTGCTGCTAAAAACCGATGGCTTCCCCACGTACCATCTTGCCAGCGTTGTCGATGATCACGCCATGCAGATTACGCATGTAATGCGCGGCGATGAATGGATTGCCAGTACGCCGCGTCACGTCTATCTCTATCGCGCCTTTGGCTGGGAACCGCCGATTTTTGCGCACCTTCCGGTTATCCTTTCGCCGACTGGTGGCAAGCTCTCGAAGCGTAAAGGGGCCGCATCCGTGATGGACTATCAGCAAGGTGGGTTTCTCCCTGAAGCACTGGTCAACTTTCTCACGTTACTCGGTTGGAATCCGGGGGATGATCGGGAAATTATATCACGCCATGAAACCGAAACACTCTTTAGTTTTGAGCGAATTAGCGCCAAACCGGCGGTGTTTGACGAAACCAAACTGGAATGGATGAACGGACAATACCTCGCACTGGCGAGTGCCGTATCGCTGTTGCCACTGGTTCAGCCACAATGGGAACAACAAAGCTGGTTTACGCAAACAAGCGAAGCGACAGATACTACTCGACTGTGCGCTATCATAGACCTCTTGAAAGTTCGCTCGCGTCGCGTGACGGAAATTGTTCCGCAAAGCGAGTTGTTCTTTATCGATCCACAAAACTATGACGAAAAAGCAGCGAAAAAACATTTTACCGCTGCGGCGCAGCCCGTTTTACAAACCCTGCTCACCTCTCTCGAAAAACTGACGGATCGCACACAAGCCGGATATCACGCTTGGCTTGAAAACTGTGCCACAACGTTAGAAATCGGAGCGGGTAAAATCAATCCGGTCGTTCGCCTTGCCCTTTCCGGAAGCTTGAGCGGCCCCGACCTCGTTGCCATTCTGGAACACCTTGCCTCAGATACCATACAAAAACGCCTTACTCGCGCGCTGAATACTCTTTCATAAAGGACGCTGGATGACTACTGAAACACCCGCCACAACTCCAAAAGCAAATTTTATTCGTACCATTATCGCGCAAGATATCGAGCAGGGACGCTTTGCTAGCCGCGTTCATACCCGTTTCCCGCCGGAACCGAACGGCTATCTGCATATCGGACATGCGAAATCTATCTGCCTGAATTTCGGACTGGCGGAAGAGTTTAGCGGAAAATGTAACCTCCGTTTCGACGACACCAATCCCGCAAAAGAGAGCGAAGAGTATGTGGCTTCGATCATTCGCGATGTCGCTTGGCTCGGCTTTGATGCCTTGCAACCATTGTACGCTTCGGACTACTTTGAACAATTCTACCAATGCGCCTTGCAACTGATTCGCCAAGGACAAGCCTATGTTTGTCATCTGAGCGGCGAAGAGACGCGGCGTTATCGCGGCACGCTGACAGAGCCCGGTCAACCCAGCCCGTATCGCGAACGCACCGTTGACGAAAACCTCGCCCTTTTTGACGACATGAAACAGGGAAAATTCGCCGAGGGGGAATGTGTCTTGCGTGCCAAAATTGACATGGCATCGCCGAACCTCAATCTGCGCGACCCGATTATGTATCGTATTAGCTATGCGCCACACCACCGTACCGGTACAACGTGGTGCATCTATCCGATGTACGACTACGCGCATGGTTTGGAAGATTCCATTGAAGGGATCACCCATTCGATTTGCACCCTAGAATTTGAAGATCACCGTCCATTGTACGACTGGTTTCTGGACACGCTTGGCGTGCATCATCCCCAGCAAATAGAGTTTGCCCGCCTGAACTTAACCACGACCCTGATGAGCAAACGCAAGCTGTTAAAGCTGGTTGAAGAGGGACATGTGAGCGGTTGGGATGATCCGCGCATGCCAACCATTGCGGGTCTGCGTCGCCGCGGTTATACGCCTGCAGCGATCCGGCGCTTCGCCGAAGAAATTGGAGTCGCCAAGTCCAACAGCACGGTTGAATTTGGCCAACTCGAATTCTGCCTGCGCGAAGACCTGAATCGTCACGCCCGCCGCGTCATGGTTGTGCTCAATCCCGTAAAATTGGTGATTACGAATTACCCTGAAAATCAGGTGGAGTGGCTCGACGCCGATAATAATCCGGAAAATCCTGATGATGGAAAACGGCAAATCCCTTTTTGCCGCGAAGTGTATATCGAACGTGATGACTTTATGGAGGTTCCAACCAAGGGATACCATCGCCTTTCACCCGGCAAAGAGTTACGCCTCAAGCACGCGTATTACGTGCTCTGCGAGCATGTGGCCAAGGATGCTGCGGGGAATATTACTGAAATCCATTGCACCTACGATCCTGCCAGCCGTGGTGGATGGACGGACGACGGGCGCAAAGTAAAAGGGACGGCACATTGGGTATCGGCGGCTCATGCTGTGAGACTTGACGTGCGGCTGTACGATCATCTCTTTACGCAGGATGATCCGGAAAATGTTGCCGCAGGGGGCGATTTCACGGCCAACCTGAATCCCAACTCATTGTGCGTCGTACAGGCTCTTGGCGAGCCGGAACTTGCCACTCCAGAACAAGGGCGCGCGTACCAGTTTTTACGGCACGGATACTTTTGTGCCGATCCCGATACCGCTCCAGGGCAGCCGGTTTTTAACCGCACCGTCGGCCTCAAGAGTAGCTGGAAAGGGTAATGGGATTCTTGAGCATCGCTTGTAACCATCTTGAATTCACCTTTAAGGAGTAAAATATGTCAAATGCCATTGTTCGGATAGTTTCAAAGTCATCGCTCGCATCGCTGGCTCACGCAGAGCAGTTGGCTCAACTTGGCTTTCGTGCGGTACCCAAAACCAGCCTACTGACACTTGAAGACGGCCGTGCTGTTATGTACGTTGGCGTGGCCGAAAAAGGGAGCGACCGTTTCATGATCGCCGGCGCAGTAGCGTGGAAATGTGCTCGCCATGCGCGTTACACGGCACTTACTTTCGAAACCGTCACGGAAGCCGCGCAAGCGCGTGATGTAGCGCTGGGAGCGTTATTGGCATCGTACACCTATCGCACCACCAAAAGCGCCGACCCAGAAAGTCCGGTTATTGTGCTCGAAACGATCACAATTGCTGGCTTTGAAGATGCCGTGCAGGAGGCGAAAAGTATCGCGAGTGGCATGAACTATGCGCGCGAGTTGGGAAACCTCCCTGGCAATATTGCGACACCGACCTATCTGGCCGCTCAAGCCGAAGCGCTGGCGGCAGAATATGGTTTCGCGGTGGAAGTGTTTGACTTTGCGCAAATCGAAGCGATGGGCATGGGAGCCTTTGTTTCGGTCGCGAAAGGGAGCGAGCAACCCGCAAAACTTATCGTGCTGCGCAATACCTCGGCAACACCGAAGCCGCCAATTCTCTTGGTTGGGAAAGGGTTGACATTCGACACGGGTGGTATTTCCATTAAACCAAGTGCCAGCATGGAAGAGATGAAATTCGATATGTGTGGCGGAGCCGCTGTCCTTGGCACCTTCAAAGCGATGGGGATAGCTGGCATACAAGCCGACGTGGTGGGGATTATCCCCGCTACCGAAAATATGCCCGGTGGTCGCGCCAGCAAGCCCGGCGATATTGTCACCGCGTATAACGGAAAAACGATTGAAGTCATCAATACAGATGCCGAAGGACGTTTAATTTTATGCGACGCTTTAGCCTATGGCATTAAGCGGTTTAGCCCTTCAATGGTCGTCGACATTGCGACACTGACCGGCGCGTGTGTGGTTGCACTGGGTTCCCACGCTATTGGTGTGATCAGTAATACTGACGAGATGGCGCAGCACGTGCGTACTCTCGCGGCTGAGTACCACGAAGCCTTGTGGCAAATGCCCGCCTTTGCCGAGTATGACGAACAGCTCAAAAGCGAATATGCTGACATGCAAAATGTTGGCGGTAAAGAGGCCGGAACGATTACCGCAGGGTTGTTCTTGCAGCGATTCATTCCGGAAGGGACACGGTGGATGCACCTCGACGTAGCCGGCACCGCATGGGACGTCAAAAAAGAATATTTTGAAGGCAAAGGGGCTACCGGTAGCGGTGTGCGAGCCTTCTATGCGCTGATCAAGCAGGAGATTCACTAAGATGTTTCTTGTTTGCGAATCGCTTTCAGACGCCCTGATCAGTACCTATCTGTGGCGCAATACCCTGAACGATCCACGGATCGAAATCTGTCGCACGGCTTCGGTATCCGATCTGCTTGTTATGCTACAATCGCCGCAGAACAAATCAGTTAAAGGGATACTGGTGAGTATGGATGGCATGGGCACTAGCGCAGAAGCACTGGCCTGCTACCTTCAAGAAAATCCACTTCCTTTGATTGGCTTTACTGCACAAAAACGCGACCGCCACCCATCGGCATCGTTGCTCCCTTGGACGGAAATCTTCACCGTGCGCGATGATGGCGAGCGCAGCTACGTTATTGATTTGCTGACATTCATCGAGCGGCGCTCTCATCAGCCGCTCCTTGTGGTGGGAGATATTCCCCCTGTACTTTTAGAATGGAGCCAGCAGTGCGGCATGAGCGTGATTCAGTGCGAAAATGGCGAAGCGGTGCTGTCCGCCCTTGATGTGTCGGTCAGCGAAGCAGCCGAATCGCTTGTCACCGCGCACGCCAACATTGCTCCGTGGGTGTGCTGCGCCGCCACGCTTCATGGAGACATCAACACCGACGCATTGGTGCGTACTATCCGCCAGCATTATCTTGCGGAAGAAGTCGGCATTGTAGTGTTTAGCGAAACCGTCAAACCACAACTTGCCGCAAAATTTTTCCGTTACGGGGTGCAAGAGTGCTTCGATACGACATGGGCAAAGAGCGCCGTTCTCGCCAGAATAGTCACGCATGATACCCGTTCGCATCAACTGCAAGCCATGCGACCACTGCTGGGGCGCGATCTGCTGACCGGTATGTGGAATCGTGAAACGCTCCTTGACGTCGGTGAAAAAATATTTCGCGCCGCCGAACGTGCCAATGGCAATATTGTGGTAGCGCTCTTGCGGGTGCAATCACTCAAGCATGTCAACGATACGTTTGGCGTGAGCCAAGGCGACCGCGTCATGGTAGACGTCGCAAGGCTCGTGCAGTGCCATGTCAGGTCTTCTGATTTGGTTGGACGTTATGACGGCGCCACGCTTGCCATCCTTTTCGTTGGCACGCAGGCCAAAGAAATTGCGCCCGCTCTACGCACTATTGGAGAAAAAATCATAGCGACAGAAATTCTGGTTGAAAATGCCCATCGACTCCCTTGGGAAATTCGCATTGCTTCTATCGCGCAAAGTCAAAAAAAGTTTTTGGAAACACTCCCAGAATTGGAAACCATGATCACACGTGACAGTGGTGATGTCTCACCATTAAAGATCGTCGAGATCGATTCGCTTGGGAAAATACGCGTTTACGAGTAGTAAATGTTTTTATGGCGGGAAAATACGGAATTATTGCTTTGAGGACGAATAAAAGTTTGCATTCAAGGCTCAGTTACGGTAGTATCCCGCCTGTCCAAAAACGCGCTCACGCGCAAACGGAGAGCTGGCCGAGTAGGTCGAAGGCGCTCGCCTGCTAAGCGAGTATACTGCT
The DNA here is from genome assembly GCF_000469585.1 of Chrysiogenes arsenatis DSM 11915. Lineage (NCBI taxonomy): Bacteria > Pseudomonadati > Chrysiogenota > Chrysiogenia > Chrysiogenales > Chrysiogenaceae > Chrysiogenes > Chrysiogenes arsenatis. The sequence goes on along the minus strand of NZ_AWNK01000009.1, from coordinate 61,123 downwards.
AATAGCGGTATCGAGGGTTCGAATCCCTCGCTCTCCGCCATTTTAACATGCAATCGAATGCCTTTGAGTGCATGATCCCCCATAAAACACAGAGTTACCTAAAAAATAACGGAAACATCACATCCTCCGGCTGCACATAAATGTACTTGCCAATGCGGCACTTTTGGCAGTAGATTTTTTGGTATACAAAAATTTATTGACACGGAGTATTCGAGAGTCGCGGAATTAACCGACTTTCATCTGTCGCCATATCCATTGACGCTGACTTTTCCTAGGAGTGGACATGATAAATATCCCGTATTACGTTGCCGACTCGTTAATTCCTCTGGCTGGAAAAGGGCTTTTTGTGTCTGAAAAAGTTGATATCGGCAGGGTCGTTGTTGCACCAACTCATATCAGCGAAACTATTACGCTTGAAGAACTCACTGCCGTGCCCGACCATCCGCATGCGGAATCATCGATTCGCTGGTTCGAAAACCATTGCACAATATCCCCTGAATGGCCTGACGAGTGCTTTGTCAATCATTCATTCACCCCGAGTTGTCTGTGGCATTTAGGTTTTCTGTTTGCCCAAAGGGATTTATTGCAAGGAGAAGAGATCACAGTCGATTATCGATATTTATTGGGACCGGAGGTTAAACTCCCTTTTTGCGACTCGGTTACGCATCAACCGATCATTGGGCTTTCGTGGGCTGAAAAATTATTGCGCTCAAGTGAAACGATGCTGCAAATAGCAACGCAAATTCACCAGCGCGAAGCTCTTACCTCAGCTATATAGAGAAACGATTCGTGTTCGAAAGCAAGAGTATGATTCACTTAACCACATCACTTTTCTGTTTTCCCTTTGCCGGTGGCAATGTGTATTCCTACCGCCCACTGGCACAAAACATATCACCAACGGTGCCTGTCGTCACCTTTGAGCCTCCTGGTCGGGGGCGCCGAGGGCAGGAGCCGCGCCTGACTGATATCGACGCCATGGCGTCTGATTTGACCTCGCAACTGGCTCCATCCATTCAGCAGCCCTATGCACTTTTTGGTCACAGCATGGGGGCATTGGTTATCTATTTGGCCACGCACAAGTTGATGCAAAACAATCTTCCACTTCCCCGCCATCTTTTTCTTTCGGGCAAAGGTGCTCCGGATCAAACAAGCGTCGAGGCTCGCTGGTATACTCTTCCCTTAGAAGAATTTAAGCAAAAACTTATCACGTTAGGCGGGTGCCCGCCAGCTGTTGCTAATGACCGTGAATTGATGGAGTATTTTGCGCCGATTATTCGCGATGACATGCGTGTGGTAGCAGAATATCAGCACGCCGCGTTACCACCTCTGCCAGTTCCCATTACAGTCCTGATCGGCGATCAGGAAAGTACGACCCTTGCACAGGCGTGGCAGTGGCAGAAATATACCAGCCGTGCTTGTCGCGTTGTCACGTATACTGGAGGTCATTTTTTCCTTTTTGACCATGTCGATGCCATCGGCACCCTCATACAAGCGACTTTGGCCGAAGCATGAAATTGCAAATCTTTTGGATCGCGTGCGATGCTCCACTCTCGGCGACTCAGCAACACTCTTTGCTTGCCCTTCTTCCTGAGCCACTCCAAAAGCAATGTCATCGTTATCGACGCCCGGAAGATCAACGTGCTACGCTACTTGGCAAACTTCTGTTGCTCTATGCGATAGAGCAACGCGGCGCGCGACACGTAACACTCTGCAATCCTTTAGAAAATATTACCTACACTGATACAAAAAAACCTTTCATTGCAGGTGCTTGGTCGTTTAATATCTCCCACTCAGGAGCGGTCGTCGTGCTTGCATGTGCCAGCTCGGGTAAGGTAGGCGTTGATGTTGAGCAGATTCGTCCGATCGCATTTGATGAGTTCGTGGGACATTTGCCGGAACTCAAAGCGCTCGACCCCGCCGCGCGCCAACGTCAGTTTTATACCTACTGGACGGCGAAAGAGGCTGTTCTGAAAGGTACTGGCCAAGGGTTACTTCTGCCGCTGGAAGAAGTCATTATCAAGGAGGACACGGCTACCGTACACCATGAGCGTTGGCATATCCGGCAATTCTCCTGCGGATTCGACTATTGTGCTCATGTTGCGACTACTGAAAAGCCATCTTCGTGTGTTATAGAGCGCATCTATCTTTCTCGTCACGGTTTAACGCCATGGAGTGCAAAGGAGCAAGTATGAGGAGAGTCACCCCGCCTTTCAAGTCAGCCGCCTTCCGTGTTTCGGCAATGTTGCGATGGAGCTTGGCCAGTTTAACGTTCTGCCTTTTCGCGGCCGCCTCCGCGCAGAGCCTTGAACTCACACCGGAGTACATTCGCGAAAACTATCCCGACTTGTACCGTCAAATTCAATCCGCACCAAAACTTCCCCCGCAAATCAACCCAGAAAAACCGTACGGCGAGTATCAGGGTTTCTTTTCACACCCTACCTTTCAACCCAATCAACCCGAAGAGTGGTGGGAACACAGCTCATTCGAATATAGCCCCGAATACCCATATTTCCTAAAGCACACGCACCTTAAATTCTCTTTTGCCGAACTCAGTGGCAACGACGATGGTACCGTCAAAAATGGCGGAATGTATCTTGGACTTCGCAAAGGTCGATTCACGAACCATTTAGCCTATAGCATTGACAAAAAAGAGATTCAAAATCCTGACGGCAATGTCTCAGAAAAAGACGTGCAGAATTTTGAAGAAACCTTGCAGTACGAATTGAACCGCTATCTTTTTGCCGAAGCAGGCCTGTTTTGGCAGCGTTTAAGCCCCATTTTCATTCAAAGTCGTACTATCCCTTTTGTGGGTGTCGGTTCGTACAATGTGCTGCAAGATGTTGTTGACAAAAATCGCTACCGCCTTGGTATACGCCTCGGACTGGGTCGTATTTCCGACGAGTACGCACCGATGGTTGCTACCTTAATTCAGAATGATTCAGAAAAATATGATGGTATCTACCTCCGTGCCGATTACACGCATCGCCTCACTGACATGTTGCGTTACCGCCAGGAATTCAACATGAAGCGCGCCCTGGACGCTACCAATATTTACGGGTTAACCACCATCCCTCAAGCCGGCCTTGATGAACAAAAAGCAATCATCCTTGGTACTACTAAGCGCTATGACTGGCGTTGGACAAACAGCCTCGAATTTTCCCTCAATCAATACGTCGGTTTTCTGATTCAGTACGCCGTCGCGTTTGACAATAACCCTTGGCCGGTTGCCGCAAAACGGGACACCGAATTTTTAACCGGATTTAAATTTGCCTACTGAGAGATAACATCCCGTGCAAAAAACATTTCGTGCCTATACCCGAGAAACGATTCACACGTTACCGCAGTGGCAACACCTTTCGGCTGAATTGCAGGAAGCTACGGCTGTGGTTGGGCGCGTGTTTCCCTTCCGCACGAACCGATACATGGTCGATGAAGTTATCGACTGGAAGCATCCCGAATCAGATCCCATGTACCGTTTAAATTTTCCTAACCGTGACATGCTCCAGCCACATCATTATCAACGGCTGGCATCGTTACTCCACCAAGGCGAAACGGAACAGGTCATTGCTCGTGCGGTGCGCGAAATTCGACAGGATTTGAACCCCCATTCCGTACAAACCATGGATGCTACCTTGCCGATTATTGACGGATTAAAACAGCAGGGAATTATCCATTCCTACCCCGAAACTGTCCTTTTCTTTGCCGCTGAAGGGCAAATGTGCCATGCCCATTGTACGTTTTGCTTCCGTTGGCTCCAATTTGTTGGCGGAGAAAAAGAAATTTTTGTTAGCACCGATATCAACGCCCTGGTGCAGTATGTGGCACAGCACCAAGAAGTGCGCGATATCCTGTTTACTGGTGGCGATCCAATGGTGATGCCCGCTCACATACTTGCCGAATATGTGGATAAAATTCTTGCTGCTAATATTCCCCATTTGAATGCCATCAGATTTGGCACCAAAGCCATTACCTATTGGCCATATCGTTTCCTGACCGACCCTGACGCCGACTCTCTTTTGCAAACTTTTGAGCGCATTATTGCGAGTGGAAAACATCTTGCTATTGTCGCCAATATGAACCACCCGCGTGAACTTGCCACACCAGCCGTACAGCAGGCCGTTCAACGTATACGAGCCACGGGAGCTGAAATTCGCGCACAGTCACCGTTACTCCGCCATATCAATGCCGAAGCGACAACATGGGTCGACCTCTGGCAAGAGCAAGTTCGCCTTGGAATCATCCCATACTATCAATTTATCGTGCGCGATACCGGAGCGCGTCACTATTTCCGCGTCCCTTTAGTCGAAGCGCTTGAAATCTACCGCACCGCCTGGGGGAACGTCAGTGGCATTTGTCGCACGGCGCGTGGGCCATGTATGTCTACCCCACATGGCAAAGTGCAAGTGGTCGATGTGCAAGAGATCAACGGGAAACCTGCCCTGTTGCTGCGCTACCTGCAGTCGCCAGATGCGGCACAGGTTTTGCGGATTTTTTGTGCTGAATACGATGCAAATGCCGATTGGTTCAGTGATTTACGACCATTACGCCCTCAGGACGTTCCGTTCTTTTCACCTAACAGCGGCTCATCCGCCTAGCGACACAGGAGAAACGTATGCCAACATGCACTCTGCTTGCTTCCACTGGTTCACGTATTTGGGTCACACTCTGTACTGTTTTACTCTTCACGCTTATTGGATGCGGTGGAGGGGAAAATTATATTTCCGGTGATGCTTCCACGCCGCCTCCTGTGACAGCGACTACGAATGCCGCACTGCAACAATCGGTAAATGATTATTTTTATGGCACGAACCAATACTATCACAATGCCACCGGTAGCCAAACCCCCGGCGCCATTGTGGCGGTTCACCTGAACGGTTATCAACCGTGGTATTATGCCGTCGGATGCGCGGAAATTGATACTGCCGCTCCGAACACCTGTTATACGCCTATGACCATTGATTTGCCGTTTCGCATTGCCAGTGTCACAAAAATGTTTATTGCTGATGTCGTCGTTAAACTCGCCGCCGAAGGGAAACTCTCCTTGAGTGATACCGTTGAAAAATGGTTGCCTGGCACGTTGACCGGTATCAACGCCGGCAAGGGAAGTGTGATTACCATTGGCATGCTGCTCAACCACACCAGTGGCCTGTATAGCTATGTGACCACCGATGCGCGTCTGGTGCACGGGGATTCGCCCGACATGCAAATGCCGATGAATCAATTTGTGATGAGTCACGGACAAAAAACGTGGGACAGCAGCGAAATACTCGGATTCGTTGATACGTTTGATGCACCAGCCTCTTTCACAACGGCTACTGGCGATAGTGTCGGCACCCCTTACGGAACCAATCCGACCTCTTCTCCCGGATCAACCGTTAAATATTCCAACACCAATTATTATTTGCTCGGACTGATCATTGAAAAAGCCACGGGTAATCCCGTGCATGACGAAGTTGCGCGCCTGATCACCGCGCCACTCAACCTGACCCAAACCTATTTACCTATTCCGGGTGAACGGCAATTCCGTGGTGGTGCGCCTTTTGTTCACGGGTATGCTGATTATTTTAATGCTCCCTACGATTCATCTGACACCGATCTTCTCAAATTCCGCACCAATGACACACCCGACAGTACCCTGCTCGCACAACCCTACATCAATGGTGATGGCACACTGGAAGACTTCTCTGAAGTTGATCCCTCCTTTGCGTGGACAACCGGCGGGATGGTTTCTAACGCCTCTGACCTGATGAAATTTCTGCAGCATGTCATGGTTAGTCGCGTGCAAAGCCGTCAGGAATCTGCCTACTGGGTGAGTGGAGCACCACTCGACCCCAACACGACATTTCAGTACGCGCGCGGACTGGCTCGCATCGACAACTCACTTTTTGGTCACAGTGGGCAATTTGCGGGCTATAACGTTGCGTCCTACTGGCTGGCCCCGCTCGACGCATACATCGTGGTGATGACCAACCGTTATTCGTATTTTGAAAGTGATCCGAATAATTTAGGTGTGACGATCGCAACGTTGCCGCCCGATACACTTTACAAAGTGGGTGCCATTGCCGCCAGAGTGCAACCGTCTACCCAAGAAATTGCTGTCCGTTCCGACCTGAATAGCGGCCTCATCAATACGATCATTCACATGTTGACTCATGGAGAAGAGAAGGCCACCACATTACCTTCGATCAAACAATAACCGTGCCCGAAAAAGCACTCAAGGTGTGAAACATATGCAACAACGCGCGTTTATCTATTCCGGCATGGGGGCGCAATGGAAAGAGACCAGTGCCGATGTGCTGCACACAAATCCGCATATTCGCGCCGTCGTAGAGCAACTTACGCCACTGTTTCGTGAAGCGATTGGTATATCACTCCACGATGAAATAGGCGCTTCGGCGGAAAACTCGCGTTTTCATATCCCTTGGGTAGCGCATCCGATTATTTTTGCTGTTCAACTCGGTCTGACGCAACAACTGGCGGCGCGCGGTCTGAAGCCAACGGCGGTGCTGGGGCATAGCGGGGGCGAAGTAGCCGCCGCGCATATTGCAGGCATCCTCACATTGCCAGACGCCGTCACGATCATTGCCGCTCACTGCCGTGTGATGCAGCAAATAGGTGGCCGTGGTCGCATGGTGTTTGCCGCCCTGTCAGCCGATGAAGCGCAATCGTTTCTCGACTCAGAAGGGTTACCACTAACGATTGCTGCCATCAATAGTCCGCGCTCGGTGGTATTTTCAGGTGATCACGGGATCGCTGCTGCGCTGGCGCTCTTCGAACAGCGCCAGATATTTCACCGCGAACTGCCCACTGATGTGGCCTTTCATAGCGCGCACGTTGATCCCGCCTTAGCAGGATTTTATAAGGCTTTGCATGGCATTGCGCCACAAACCCCACATACGCCTATCTATTCGTCTTGGCGTGGTGCTCAGGCTCATGCCAGCGACTTTGGAGCTGAGTATTGGGTGCGACACCTCCGCGAACCGGTTCAATTTGCAACGGCAATGGCTGCGCTCTTGCGCGATGGTTCTTCCCATTTCATCGAAGTTTCGCCGCATCCCGTTTTGCAGGTTGCCCTCCATGAATGCTGGCGTGAAGCGAGAGGCGACGAAAGCGCCTCTATTCAATGTGCCGCAGAACAGTACAATGCTCCTCGCGCCACCGCGCCCACCCAAGATATTCCTGACCTACTTGCACATATCCAACAAGTTATTCGCAAAGCGAGTAACAACGATCTCCACACCGTCGATCCGCACACCGGTTTTTTTGATCAGGGCGTCGATTCGTTGATGAGTATCGTGATTACGCGGCAACTCGAAGCGTCACTTGGCCTCACGCTCCCTGTTACGACACTCTTCGATCATGCCACACCAGCCACGTTGGCCGCTCATCTTGAAAAATGCCTTGGTCGAGTGACAACAGTAAAACCGGAAGCCGCACTCTCGCACCATGCAGAAAACAATGAACCTATCGCCATTATTGGTATGGGGTGCCGTTTTCCGGGTGGAGCGAATTCGCCGCAGGAGTATTGGGATCTTTTGAAACGTGGTGCCGTTGCCATTTCCGAAATCCCGACCATCCGTTGGGATGTTGCGGAATATTACGATCCCAATCCGGAAGTGCCGGGGAAAAGCACAGTGAAGCACGGTGGTTTTCTGGTGCCAGATCAGCTCGATCAATTCGACGCGCCATTTTTCCGCATTCCTCCCCGCGAAGCCCGCGCCCTTGATCCGCAACAGCGTTTACTCTTGGAAGTTGCGTGGGAAACCATCGAGCACGCCAATATCCCGCTGGAAAAACTCAAAGGGGAAAATGTTGGCGTCTATCTGGGGATCTGCTCGGATGACTACAAAACGGCTCACCTCTATTCCGGCACGCTTGACCGCATTGATGCCTACTCCGGATCAGGTTCAATGTTTAGCTCTTCCGGTGGACGTCTCTCGTACATTCTTGATTTTACGGGGCCGAATCTGTCGGTCGATACCGCCTGTTCTTCATCGCTGGTCGCCCTGCACCTCGCTTGTCAAGCACTACGGCTTGGCGAATGTACGGCGGCGCTGGCGGCTGGTGTCAATTTACTGTTGTCACCACACTTATTTGTTTACTTCTCAAAACTCGGCGCTCTCTCGCCCGATGGACGTTGCAAGCCTTTTGATGCCGCGGCCAACGGCTATGGTCGCGGTGAAGGGTGTGGCGCGGTGTTGCTGAAGCGACTTTCCGATGCGCAGCGCGATGGCGACACTATTTTGGCCATCATACGTGGGAGCGCTATTGGGCAAGACGGTGCGAGTTCCAGCTTCACCGCTCCCAGTGGTTTAGCGCAGCAACAAGTAATTCAGCGCGCCTTGGCCGATGCCAACTTGCACCCGGCTGATATTGACTATATCGAAGCGCATGGCACGGGCACACCGCTTGGCGATCCCGTCGAAGTTTCCGGCATCAGTGGTGTGTATGGCCAGAACCGTACGAGTAAACGGCCACTCTTGCTTGGTTCGGTGAAAGGGAACATCGGGCACCTTGAAGGAGCTGCGGGGATGGCGAGCTTGCTCAAAGTCGTGCTGGCGCTGCAACACGGCACGATTCCGCCGCAAGCTGCTTTTCAGGCACCAAATCCCCATATTGCGTGGGAAACGTTGCCGCTCCAAATCGTCACGCACGCAACACCGTGGCCGCCATCGACCGCCCCGCGCCGTGCCGCGCTCAGTGGGTTTGGCTTTAGCGGTACGAACGCTCATGTGATTATCGAAGAAGCTCCCGTAACGACTCCCGTGGCTCCGCCGCAGGATCTTCCGTGTCACATTCTTGAAATTTCAGCACGGACTCCAGGCGCACTGCAAGCAGCAGGTAAACGCTACCTTGATACGCTTCAAACGGCTACCGGCACCGTCGGCGAATTTTGCCGCACCGCCGCCCACGGGCGCACTCGGTTTCCGGCACGTCTGGCGGTCGCTGGCCAGACGTTTGCAGAGCTGGCTGAGGCATTGCGCAAACGTCTGACTACTGTCAATCAATCTCCTGATGCTTCCCATACCAAGGGAGTTGTTTTTCTGTTCACCGGACAAGGGTCACAGTACCCCGGCATGAGTCAGGGGTTGTATCGCGCGTGGCCTTGCTTTCAACAAGCGGTTGACGAGTGCGACCAACTCTTCGCACCTCACCTTGGATGTTCCATTCGCGCCATTATGTATGGAAACGATGCGGCACTTCTGGCGCGCACAGTCTATACTCAGCCCGCACTGTTTACCCTGCAATACGCCCTCTGCGCCTTGTGGCAATCATGGGGGGTGACTCCAGCTGCCGCTATCGGCCATAGCATTGGCGAATTTGCCGCCGCCTGCATAGCTGGAGTGATGTCGCTACCCGATGCCGTGTGGCTTGTCGCGCGGCGGGCACAACTGATGGACTCTTTGCCTACAGGTGGGGTGATGGTGATGCTGCAGGCGACGGAACGTGAGGTGCTGCCGCTGCTAGCTGGGGTCAGCGACCGCGTGGCGATTGCAGCCGTGAACACGCCGCAGAGTGTGGTTATTTCTGGCGACGCCGAAGCGGTGCACCAGATCGTTCGGCAGTATGAAGCGATGGGCAAAAGTGCCCGTTACCTGACCGTATCGCACCCCTTCCACTCGCCGGCGATGGAACCAATCGTACGTGACTTTGAAGCGGCTGCGGCTACTGTCCCTATGAATTCCACGCAATTCCCCATAGTATCAACTTTGAGCGGAAAAATAGCTGAAAACGGCGACCTTTGTACACCTGCGTACTGGCGACGCCAGTTGCGCGAACCGGTACGCTTTGCCGATGCTTTACAAACGCTTTTACAAGATGGGTATACAACATTCCTTGAAATAGGCCCTACTCCCGTGCTCTGTGGTTTTGGCAAAATGATGGGGGAAATGGCTCATGTGGAATGGCTTCCCAGCCTCCGCGCTGGTCAGGATGATCTCCAGCAGAGTGCAACGTCATTGTGCCACTGTATCGAACGCAACCTTGCTTCCAGTGCGGTGTATTACTCAGAATCTGGAAGACGGACGGCGACGCTGCCAACCTACCCGTTTCAGCGGACACCATATTGGACAACGCCGCAACCACCAGCCGTTACTCTCACCGCATCGCTGGTGCGTCACGGTCATCCGCTGCTCGGCACCCGCATTGAGTCGCCAGCGTTGGGCGATGGAGTGCTGTTTGAAACCCATTTTACGCCGGATACACCGCAATTTTTAGCGGAACACATCATCTTTGATCGTGTCCTTTCGCCTGCCGCCGCGCATATCTGTATGTTGCTGGCCGCTGGGCTCGCGGTTTGTGATGAAGGAGGAACGCCGCTACGGCTGCAGGATGTCCACTTCGTCCGTCCACTCCTGGTCGATCAGGCCGGGCGTGACGTGCAGGTAATACTTGGCGCTCCAAGCCATCAATCTACGCGCGCGGCGCGCATTGTGAGCCGCGCCCACGGTGAAGCAAAAACCGAATGGCAGGAACATTGTCAGGCAACGGTGGTTCCTGCCACACCACCATCACCCGTCGCATCGCTCGCAAACCTGCGCCAACGCTGTACGGTTGCGCACGATCCTACATCATTTTACAACGCTTTTCTGGCCGCTGGCTATCGTGTTGGGTCATCGTATCGTCGTATTCGCGAGATATTTGCGGGAGATGACGAATCGTTATGTCGGCTTGAAGGTGTTGTGGATGGCGGTGCACCCGATCCGGGGTTGATGGATGCTATTCTGCAAAGTATGGCCTCCGCCTCAGACGAATTCCGACAGGCCATCGAAGGTGGTGAGCGCATTTATATCCCGATGGGTGCGCTGCAGATTCATCTTCTCGCTCCGTTTACTGCAGAAATTTGGTGTCACTCCCGCTCGCAAACGACTGGCGATGCCATTGAGGGTGACGTCAATGTTTATGCGGCTGACGGTACGCATTTACTGGCTATCACAGGGTTTAGTTTGCGGCGCACGGATCGCCAGACTCTCTTTGCGTCTGACACGCATGCTGATCTCCTCTATCAAGTCACGTGGCAGGAAACCATGCCGCATGGCGATGTGGCAAACGCGTCATTTCTGTTGTTAGGCGAAAGCAGTACCACCGACCTCTATGCAGCTGGCATTCTCAAGCTTGGTGGCACATGCGAAGTTGCAGTTCCCGAAAGAGTTGATCGGTGGTTGCCACACCTAGAGGGAAAAATTCTGTTGTACTTTACACCTGTGCCGCAAAACGAAAACGACGTTCATGCTCTGGCCGAATCGCTTGCCCATGCAGCAGCAGTGATTGCCCAGATCGGTGAACGCGTCCCACAGCCCATTGCTCTGCGCTTTTGGCTTATCACCACAAACGCCACGCCGCGCCAGAACGTCGCGATAGATCCATTTCAATCCGCATGGCAAGGGTTTGCGCGCAGCGCTGCTTTGGAATACCCGCACTTCTGGGGTGGCAGTATCGATCTTGAACATCGATTGTCGGTGGCCGCGCTCGCTACGCTCGTCGCATTTGTCGCCGACCCACAAGGAGAGCGGGAAGGGGTCATCCGTGGCACTCAACTTTGGCTGCCACGTGTCGTTCGCCTTGCACCAAAACAGACCAATCCCGCGTTCGCGCTCAAATCAGAGGCGACCTATCTGATCAGTGGTGGCACAGGCGCGCTTGGTTTGGCATTGGCCGAAGCCTGTGTTGCGGCAGGGGCTAAACACCTCGCTCTTGTCGGACGACATGCTCCTACTGGCGCGGTTGCCGCACGGATAGCGTCGCTTTGCACGGCGGCCAACGTGGTATTTTTCCGTGCTGATGTAGCTGTGGCGTCGGAGTGCGAGCAACTTTTCCAGACAATTCAGGCAACAGTGCCACCCCTCAAAGGGATTTTTCACCTCGCTGGCGTTCTCGACGATGCGCCACTATCACAACTCAACGCCGCACAACTCCAGCGAGTCTTGGGGGCAAAAAGTGCTGGGGCGTGGCACATACACCAACTGACCGCACACCTTGAACTCGACAGCTTTGTACTCTTTTCCTCTGCGGCGGCAGTGCTGGGCAACCGCGGTCAGGCTGGTTACGCCGCTGCGAACGCCTTTCTCGATGGCTTGGCGTATTTGCGCCAACAACATGGACTTCCGGCGATCAGCATCGCATGGGGGCCACTGGCGGGCGGTGGCATGGCAGAAAGCTCGGATACCGTGCGGCGCATGGTTGAACGGCAGGGATTTCGTTATCTTCCACCGCACGCTCTTGTGTCACTTCTGCAGCAGGCGCAACAATCAAGAGTCGCCGCTGTTGCAGCACTCGCTTGCGACTGGACACAGTACACACGCATCAATCAGCTTTCCAATACTCGCTGGCTGGCTTCGCTGCTCACTTCGTCTCAAACACACGACAACCACCCCGCAACGTCACCGGTGGCATCAATACTCGAACAATTGCAAACCGCTACGTTAGAAGAGCGCCATCAGCTCATGATTCATTGTATTCAACAACAAGCAGGCGCCATCATAGGAATCGATGCGAGCCACCTCAATCCCACAACACCACTCGTCGAACTGGGTCTTGACTCACTTATGGCGGTCGATTTACGCAACGCTCTGGTGAAGGAGCTTCAAATTTCCCTTACTGTGGCAACTCTGTTTAATTTTCCGACGATCGCTGGGCTCGCGAACCACTTATTACAGGAACATTTACCATTGAATAACGAAGCGGAGTCCACAGCGAAGACGAAGAGTACTCAAACCGCGCACGATATTTTGGCTGAACTGAAAGGGCTATTGTAAATCACACAAAGAGTAAGCGATCACACAGATTCACCCCAACCAAAAGCGATGGTTTTGTGCTGACATCTCATCTGCCATTGGAAATTGTATACAATCCGAAGCTTCATGCTTGAGTATCCTTTCGGGTTTGCCGTATACTTATAAACAAGGTTTCTTTTCTGTTTTTACTTTGTTTTGCGAAAGGTCAAATCATGGATGCTTTCGAATTTGTTGTTCTTGGGAGCGGCGCTGCTGGCCTTGCTGCAGCCATTACTTTAGCCGAACATGGACGCTCAGTGTTGGTTGTCAACAAGTCGTCCTTTCAAGAGACGAATACCAGCTATGCACAGGGTGGTGTGGCGGTCGTACTTCATGAAGAAGATAATTATGGTCTGCATATTCAAGATACGCTTGAAGCGGGAGCTCACCTGAATGATATTGAGGCCGTTCGCTACTTAGTAGAGCGGGGGCCTGTGTTGATTCAACGCCTCATTCAGTGGGGAGCGTATTTTGACCAAGATGGCGGTAAGCTCAAATTTACTCGCGAAGCGGCTCATAGCACAAACCGCATTCTGCATGCAAATGGCGACGCAACGGGGAATGAAATTCAACGAGCGCTCAGTGCGAAAGCACATAACATGCCGCACATTACGATCTGGGAAAACACACGTGCGTTGGAATTACTAACAGAAAAAGGGGTTGCTCGCGGCGTTGCCTTGTGCCACGAGGGAATAACTCACCATGTGTATACCTGCGGGGTCATTTTAGCTACAGGCGGCATGGGACAGCTCTACGCCTATACCACGAATCCAACAGTCGCTACGGGCGATGGAATCACTCTTGCACTCCGTGCCGGTGCTTCAATAGTCGATATGGAATTTATTCAATTCCACCCTACTGCGTTAAATGTAGCGGGTTGCCCGCCATTTCTCCTTTCAGAATCGATGCGTGGCGAGGGAGCAATTCTCCTGAACAAAGCTGGAGAGCGTTTTATGGAACGCTATTCACCAATGCTGGAACTCGCTCCTCGTGACGTGGTGAGCCGATCGCTCAATTTTGAAATGGAACGTACTGGACAAGATGTGTACTTACAAGTGTCGCATCTTGGGAAAGAGTTTGTTCAGCAACGATTCCCTACGATCTACCAAACCTGTCTTAAATACGGCATGGACATCAGCATGGAACCAATCCCTGTTTCACCAGCAGCCCATTATTGCATGGGTGGCGTACTGACTGACGTGAGCGCCAGAACATCATTGACAGGGCTCTATGCTGCAGGAGAAGTAGCCTGTAGCGGCGTGCATGGAGCGAATCGCCTTGCGTCCAATTCGCTCCTTGAAGGGTTGGTATTTGGCGAGCAAGCTGCTCTGAGCGCACTGCAAGATGCACCACAAAGCGGTTATAAGAACTGCTCCCTAGAAAAAGGGGCACCATATCAATCGGCTTCACTCGATACGGTTCCAGAGAGTATCAGACAGACCATGTGGCGACACGCTGGCATTATCCGTTCACAGGATCTTTTAGCAAAAGGGATTGCGAAGTTGCATGCTCAAGCCGATGCGGCGTGGCATCCACTCTGCAACGCTATTATCGCCGCTGCCATAACCCGCAAAAAGAGTATTGGTGCCCATTACCGCACCGATTCGCAGGACGAACTCAACGAGTCGCAACGTTTTGTGATGGATAAGAATAGTATTGATCGGATTATTGACGCGAATAGATTGTAACGTTGACGTTAGGTATACATTCATAAAAAGCCACCGAGATTTCTCGATGGCTTTTTTCTTATTTCGGTAATATACGTGGTTCAGAACAGAGACGTGAGCCTATTCCGCCGTAATTTCTCCATCTTCAATGATAAGATTGTAGAAATAGCCATAGCCAAAATCTTTCTCCGTCGTGACGGTTCCTTTTACGACCACAATATCGCCAACGTTCACCGTCGCTGCAGTCGTAATGGTCAGGTCGTTTGTCCCTTCAGCTCCAGTACCATCTTGAACATGAACCCAGTTTTTTCCCATAATATCGGCAGAAAACTTCACTACTTTACCACGCAGTGTCACTTCTTTGCCGGAAAGTTCAGCCGACTGAGCAAAAATATTTTCGATCGTCAGGCCACCTTCAAGCGGTGTAATATCGGAAAAATCAAAGCTTTGCGGTACTGCGGCAACAGCAGGATGACCTTCTGGCATCATCATTCCAGGAGGGGTCGGTGGGGTTTCAATTTGTACTGATGCCGCAGCTGGTGCTGGTGCCGGTACTTGTCCGAGATTGGTTTCTTTTTTTTCAGAACAACCAGCAGCTACCAAAGCGAGTGCGCAACAAAGAACAACAAAAGACTTACTCATAACAAAGGCCTCCATATTTACAGTGTACTTAATAGACATTTACTACGTTACAACACTTGTCCACAATGGAGCAATGCTGTCGTTTCCTCTATCCCAAACATCAGGTTCATATTTTGCACGGCTGCCCCCGACGCTCCTTTGACTAGATTATCGATGACACTTATCACGATCAACCGTTGGGTATTTTCGTCGATATGCACTCCGATAAAGCAGTTATTTGAGCCGCGGACGTCTTTGGCATTAGGGAAACAGTCACGCCCGAGAAAATGGACAAAAGGTTCATGTGCACAAAATGTTTGATACGCGTCAACGATTTGGGCAGCGCTCACGCCACCAGCAAGATCTGCATAGGACGTGCAAAGCATCCCACGGCTCATCGGGAGCAGGTGTGGCGTAAAGACCACACTGGGCGCAGTCCCTATCAACTTCCCCATTTCCTGCACTATCTCGGGATGATGACGATGTGTACCAACACCATATGCGCTAAATCCTTCATTCACTTCGACGAAATGGGTTTTAGTGCTCGGTTTCTTCCCCGCGCCACTCACGCCACTTTTCGCATCAATAATCACACGAGGGAGAATAAAGTTATTTTGCAAAGCTGGCGCTAAGCCCAGCAAAGAGCAGGTCGGATAACAACCTGGATTTGCTACCAGTGATGTCGCTTTGATTTTCTCGCGGTTTATTTCAGGCAGTCCATAGACCTTTTGTGATAAATACGCAGCACCGACATGCTCCAGATGGTAGTGTTTGCGGTAGATTTCGGGGCAATCGAGCCGAAAGTCCGCACTGAGGTCGACCACTTTCACACCACGCTCACGATAAGCAACACCATTTGCCATCGCTTCGCCATGGGGAAGCGCCAAGAAAACAACATCGCACTGCGGCGCAATCGCGTCCGGGTCATTTTTCTGAAAACGCAACGAGCAACGACCGGTAAGCGCAGGGTAGTGGTCAATGAGCCGCTCTCCATCCGAACTTTCACTGGTCAGCGCTACCAATGTAACGTCCGGATGCGCAAGCAACAGCTTGACCAATTCTGCTCCGGTATACCCAGTTGCACCGATAATAGCCGCTTTAATCATGACTTTTTATATTCCTCAGGTTGTAACACCGAAATAACCTGCCACGCTTCATCACCTATATTGCGCATAAAGCGCCAGTATTCGGTAAATTGTGCAGGATCCATGCTGCCATCGATAATGCGCCCGTCTTTATCGCAGGTGAAATCGATAACCGAAAAAGTAAACTCAACAGTAATAGAATCGGCACCGGACTGTTGCAGCGCTTCGACAATCTGCGCCGAAAGAATCTCAAGTTGTTCGAATGCGTGTTTCTCTTCGCGTACTTCAGCCTCTTTTTGCAATCGAATAAAATCCTGCAATAAAGCACTATCGAGCAAGAAATCAACTTTTTCAATCTCACGATTTGCATTGGCAGTTTGCAACATCGTAAATGCTTCTTGTGCCCCGCGTAGAAACTCATCTTCGCGGAATCCGGAATCCATCTGGCGAATATGCGCTAAACCGCTTGAGACCGCAGCCGACCGAGCAACATCTCGGTTTTGTGCTTCAGTTGGGCGCACTTCTTCTATTTCGGACTCCGTTAACGGCTCCGCTTGCTGTGGTGAGCCAATGCTCCATGGGTCGCTTTTAGGATCCTGACGGTTTTGCGTTCGACTTTTGTAAGCTTTCACCAAGAAAAAAACCATCGCGCCAAGGAAGATCAGGTCAAGTAGTCCTACGCCACCAGTAGCACCACCAGCCGCGCTGGCTACGCCACCTAAAAGGAGCGAACCGATCATCCCACCGACAAGAAATCCACCGATTCCACCGCCAAAAAATCCAGCACGCGCCGGAGTGCCTGCCTGACGTTGTACTTGCGGCTGCGTTGTTGCAGGGCGCTGTACCTGCGTTGGTTCACTTTTCTTGGGTGTACTGAACATCGGCGAGCTTTGCCGTGGGCCGAAGCTGCCTCCTTTACCAAGGCGTGCAAAACTATCCGTGGCCAGTATCAAAAGTATAAATAAAGAGCTACAGATCATCCAGAATGTTGTTTTCATCAATAGAGTCTCCTATTATTTTGACGTTGGAACAGCGAATATACCTTCGATTTCGACCAGTGCACCTTTTGGTAGTGCTTTCACCGCAATGGTAGATCGGGCAGCTTTTGCGCCGGTGAAAAACTCAATATACACGGCGTTCACAGCAGCAAAATCGTTCATATCAGTCAAAAACATAGTAATTTTTAACCCATTCTCAAGCGAAGTTCCAGCGGCTTGGCATACGGCACGAAGATTCGTTAGGCATTGACGTGCCTGAGCGCTCACATCCCCCGCAACCATTTCACCAGCAAGATTCAGTGGGATTTGGCCAGAAGCGTACAACACACCATTGTACACAATTGCTTGCTCATATGGCCCCACAGCTGCGGGTGCTTGGTCAGTTGCGATAATCTGCTTGTTCATAAAATCATCCTCCGGTAGTATCATACGAAACAGTGGTGCTATTTCTAACTGTTCGCTGTGTGAGACGCAACGACTTTCTTGTATACAACGCCATTTCTTTCTTTATACCTACTATTTTGAGAGGTTCTACGGTATGCAAAAAACGACTCTTTATGGATTCCTCCTCTGCGGAGCGCTGCTTAGCGGCTGCGGCGGTGGGGGAGGCGCTAACACCGTTCCGCCCAAGCCAATCACATCAAATCCGACCCAATCAGCCTATGTTACGAGCATGGCAATCGGCTCTCAGATTCCGTCAACGCCAGGTGTTGGCACGGTTACAACGCTGAGCGATGTATCTGAGGTGGCGAATGGCAGTGGAGACGTGCAAGCGTCAGGGCAGATGGTTACTTCGTCCGGTAATTATTATTTGTATACGGTCAACACGCTGGCCGCAACGGGCGAAAAGTATGGATCAGCTATTTTATACAGTGCTGATGGGACGAAACTTGATTATGAAATTGTTTTTCATGGTGATCAGGTGACCATTTGCACGCAGTCGAGCACGGAGGCGTTATGCGTGCAATAATGATTACTCTCTTTTTGTTTGCCGGATTTTCTTCTGTCTTAGCGTTTACGATGACCGATACGCAAGAGAGCTTACGCTATATTGATGGACGAAGTATTCAGATTAACACGCTTGAACTTACAAATAGCGATGTTGCTGCCATCGTCACGACTCAGGGCGTTGTTTTGCGCGATGCAAGTGGTGCGAGCCCTGGCGTAACACCCACGGGGGACGTGATTCGGGCGAATATTGATTATGGCTGGAATCAGGAACAAAAATGCTTTGCCCCCGAAAGAGTGCAGTTTCTTAGCCCACCAAATCCAGAGGGTGAAATGTGGACAAGCGATTCCCGTTTTGAAATAGATTTACGGGGATTGTTTACTATCAGCACACGCACGAAGGATTCGCTCCATTTTCTGGATGCGGAACCAGAAGAAATTCCGAAAGAAATTATCCCGAATATTCATAATAAACCGTTGTATACCTATCCGAAAGGGGCGCTGTATATCAATATTGGGCATGATAATTACACGACGCTCTTCTCCCAAGTTCTTGCTCGCTATGAAAAAGAGTACGCAGAGAAGATTATTTCGACATCGTTTACCCCAAATCCTGGCTATCTCGCTGATACCAGATATGTGATGTGGGAAATGAGCGGAAAAGAGAATCTTGTGGATACGGAGCTTGACCGAATTTACGCCGACTCATATCGCCGTACTGCTGTTATATTCCCCAAAATAATGACCACGAATGCTTCGCTGCGTTGCACGTACTTTATACTCGATATGAAGCATTCCAATAGTTATGACTATGCCAATACGGTGGACGGTGAAAACGAAAATCGCGTCAACACCCTGCTGTATACTTTTGCGCCAAAGGTGGAACCGCTATGCCAATAATTATTAGAAGTATCGCTCTTTCACTCGCTCTGTTCAGCGCTTCCGCATATGGAATAACACTTGATACGGCTGATTCAACCTCATTGTTCGCTATTTCATCATCGCGCATCGGCATCAATTCAGTGCAGTTTGACAGCACTGAACTTTTCCCGGTCTATAGTGAAATTGAAACATCGGAACTGCCAGGCCCGCCAGTAAAAATTATCTATGAACGTGAAGTCCGGCTGATGCTCTCGCTTGCAAATGATACTTACGAGCTGGCCATCTACCGCGAAACGTCTGAAAACGAAAACTTCACCCCATCGACCAACACTTTCGACCAAAACACATTGCAACCGGTAAGTTTGCGTATTGCCCCTTCACATGAAAATGCATGTCTTGAGGTGCGCGAAGTCAGCTTTTCTCCGTTGCCGCTGCCCGTTATCATTCCTGGCGTCGCAACAGGCATGCTTCCTGAGCCATTTTCGTATCAAAGTGGGATTTTTTCGACGGCTAATTCATCGATTCGCACCCCGTTTTTATATCACTACCAAAATGGCACCACACATGTCCTCGTACGAATGAGTACAAACCGTGTTGAAAAAGCCAATCAAACGAAAACATCCGGTAACTTTGAGCGCCTTTTTGCAATTACCACAGCTAAATTTCAGTCGTTGAGTCAAAATGCTGAACTTCCTGAAATGGGGATGGCGACCTCCATACGCAAAGTCAACACAGACGATATGGAAGTGTACAGCTTTTTTGCCGTCAAAGGGGATGGACGTGCCATCCGCACAGATCTCCTGTGGATTCCCTATATTTTGCAAGCCGGAACGGGCTTCTATATAGAGGCAACCGCCGAAGGTACGGGGGTCACTCCTTATGGAGTCGCTTCCAATGCCAATCAATTTCTCGTGTCGATAACGCCGGAAAGTAAATATTTCGGTCGTCGTTAGTAAAAAAGGCCGTATCCTCTGCGATACGGCCTTTTTACTCTCAAGTAGTTAAAAATACTTTGCCTGTGGATGGTGGAGCACGACACACGATACGCTTGCTTCTGGATCCATCATGTCGCTTTCGGTTAATGTTATGCCAATTTCTTCCGGCGCAAGCAGAGCAAAAATATCGCGTTGCCGTGCCATGTCGGGAATTGCTGGATAGCCTGGAGCATACCGCCGCCCACGGTATTTCGCGCTGAAAAGTTCCTGTTTGGAGTGCACACAACACTCACCAATGCCCCATGCCGCCCGTAAGCGATAATGGAGCCATTCGGCAAAGCCTTCTGCTAGTTCGAGCGCCAACGACCAAATAATATGACTGCGTAAATACTCGCCCTGATCTTTTGCCGCCAAAGCTAATTGAGAAAACGTTGCTCCTGCTGTAACGGCCATCAGCGCGAGGTTGTCACCACCCTCGGCACGGTGGTAATCGGCCAGCGAAATCCCCTGTCGTTCATCGCGCGGGAAGCGAAGTTCGCGTTTTGTCGCTTCGCCCACATAAATCGTAACGGTTTCCGGCTGCGTCCGTTGCGCACGGTAATACTGATAGACCCCTTGCAGTTGCACCGCAGGATTTGCTACCAATTCATCGAGTAACACCTGCACACTGTCGCGTAATTTCAGCGCTTTCGGATCACCGCTCTCAAGCGCTTGCGTGTACCCTTTGAAGCCAAGGTGTTTGCCAAAAAGCATGGCAGGGTTGATATACTCAAAAATCTCACGAATTTGATCTCCTTTGACCGTCACGATGTGTCGCTCAAAATCCGGCGGAGTCGGTGGCGTTATTTCGGCAATGGTCGCCGGTATTGTTGGCGTAACCTGTGGCGTGGCTTTTTTACTGGAAGCTCTGGCTTGACGCACTTCGCTCAGTTCCGCTTCAAAATCAGCACGCAAGTTTGGATCAATAAGCCGCTGCGCCGTGGCAAAACACTCCATCGGATCTTTACTGTAAATAACCGTGCCGTTATATTCCGGCTGAATACGATTGGCCGCGAAGTTTTCTGATAACGCCGCACCACCGACGAAAATCGGAACATTGATCCCAGCATCGCGCAAGTCTGAAGCGGTCGCTATCATCTGTTGTGCCGAGCGGACGAGCAATCCGCTTAAACCGATAAAGTCCGGCGAGTGTTCACGCACTGCCGCCAGAATCGTTTCAGATGGGATTTTAATCCCCAGATTGATCACCTTAAAACCATTATTTGTCAGGATAATATCGACGAGATTTTTTCCGATATCGTGCACATCGCCCTTGACCGTTGCCAGCACCATCGTGCCACGGTGTACCGTTTCGGATTTATCGAGTTTCGGCGAAAGATAGTCGACTGCGGCCTTCATTACTTCGGCAGATTGCAACACTTCGGCAACAATTAACTGGTTTTCATTAAAGAGTTTACCGACCGTCGCCATCCCTTCCATCAACGGGCCATTGATAATTTCAAGCGGGCGATATTTGGCACAGGCCGCTTCGAGTCGTGCCACTAACTCCTCTTTCGATCCTTCAACAATATTACTCACCAGTTTTTCTTCGATGCTGAGGTGTTCATTATGCACCACACTCTTGGCCGCCGCCGAACGATCCTTGAACTTGGCTGCCAAAGGAGTGATCGGATCATCGGTTCGCGCAAAGAGCAAATCTTCAGCCAATTGTTTATCTTCCGGCGCAATTGAGCTGTAGCGCACCATCATTTCGGTGTTGATGATCGGCATATTTAGCCCCGCATCGACACAGTGATGCAGGAATATTGAATTGACAATTTCGCGTGCGGCGGGTGGCAGACCAAAGGAGACGTTCGAAAGCCCAATCGTGATATGACAACGTGGAAACTTCTGGCGTATCAGGCGGATAGCGTCAATCGTTGCCTTAGCCGCCAAGCGGTAATTAACATCACCGGTCGCCACGGGAAAGACGAGCGGATCGAAGATAATATCTTCCGGCTGCAAGCCATAGTGCTCCGTCAAAAGTTGATAACTGCGCTCGGCAATCTCCAGTTTCCGTTCAACGGTCACTGCCATACCATGTTCAGGATCTTCGTCGATCGTCCCCACCACAACAGCGGCTCCAAATTGCCGGATCAAGGGGATAATCTGCCCGAAACGCTCTTCCCCCTGCTCAAGGTTAATCGAGTTAATAATGCCGCGCCCTTGGCAATATTGCAGCGCCATCGCAATCACCGCCGGATCGGTGGAATCGATCATCAGCGGCACTTTCACACGATGCATGAGCACCGAGAGAAAGGTTTGCATATCGGTAAATTCATCACGATCAGGATTAGCAAGGCAGATATCAATGATATGTGCGCCTGAGCGCACTTGCTTCCGCGCCACTTCAACCGCTTCGTCTATATTCTCATCCGCAATCAGCCGTTTAAACTTGCGCGATCCGATTACGTTCGTCCGTTCACCAATCAAATACAACTCACCAGCCTGCAAGGGGAGGTAGTCGATGCCCGATAACCCATCGGGACGGCGCGCTGGTGCGCAGCGGGGTTGTTGATTGGCAATAGCATGGCTCAATGCTGCAATGTGTTTGTCGGTCGTGCCACAGCAACCGCCCACAAAATTCAGCCAGCCATGACGGGCAAAATCAACAATTTTAGCGGTAAAATCGGCTGGGGATTGCTGATAAATTCCCTGCTCATCGGGCAGACCCGCATTCGGCACACACGCCACACCACAGGTTGCCATTTCGCTCAACGTGCGAATATGGTCGGTCATAAACTCCGGCCCCGTGGCACAATTCAGACCAACATAGAGCAGTGGATAATGACCAATCGCGGTATAGAGCGCTTCCACCCCTTGACCCGCCAGCATCGTTCCCATCGGTTCAATGGTGATACTGACGGCAATCGGTGCTTCCAACCCCGTTGTCTGCATCGCCTGCGTACAACCGATCAAGGCTGCTTTGAGGTTCAGCGTATCCTGCCACGTTTCAAGGAGCAGATAGTCGACACCACCGCGCAGTAAGGCGGCGGCTTGATCGGCAAACGCCGTGATAAGTTCAGCGAACGTGATGCCACCCGTAATACACAACGACTTCGAAGTTGGCCCCATAGAACCGGCGACAAACCGTGGTTTTTCTGGTGTAGAATACTGTTCCGCTATTTCACGCGCCAAACGTGCCGCCGTAACGTTGAGAATTTCCACCTGATTTTCGAGTCCATATTCGCGCAGGACAACCGCCGTACTGCCAAAAGAATTCGTTTCAATAATATCGGCACCCGCCTCAAGATAGCGGCGATGAACATCCTGCACGACATCAGGGCGCGTCAGCACGAGGTGCTCATTGCACCCATCCAACGCTTCACCACCAAAATCAGCTGCCGTGAGCTGATAATTTTGTAAAGCTGTTCCAGTGGCACCATCAAGACAAAGAATAGCGTTTGCGGCGCACTGTTTGAGAAGCGCACCGCGTGGTTGAAATGACATGAAAGCTCCTGAATAAGGGATGTAACTCCGGCGGATTAGACTCTTACCGGAATAGATTTTTTATATTGACTCGAGACCCACCTTTGCCAATTGACATCAGTTGCGTCTCTAGTTCCTTGAGTGAAGTACGTTGATTGGTAAAGTGCTGTTGTAAATTTTGCATGTCACTCAGCTCTTGGCGTAGCGTTTGCAAATCGCCACTCGTTGCGCTGGTAATGGCGCTTTGTATTTTACCTTCCCACTCTTTGCGCTGTTGATTGAGAGCGTTATTTAATGCCTGTCCCGCGATTTGGTCAATTGCGGAACGAATCCGCAAAGCATATTGATCCCAGTTGCCAGTCAGTTCAGCTTCAATTGGTACTCTCGGTTGAGCCTTAAGCGCTCCCTGTAGTGCTCTGGCTACCAGTGGTTGCGATACAGTGATTTTATCGGCAAAGGCTTGCGAGGCAAGTGCACCGTTAAATTTTGCTCTGATATTCGCCGCGCTAAACTCCCCTTCGCCGCTCAGAGCACTGAGGATGCCGAAGTTTTCCGCATTAAGCAGTACAGCAACGGGAGTGCTCATCACGGTTTCTGTGCTGATACCGCGCACTGTTAGTGCAAGTGTGCCACCGTCATGGCTTGCAGTTGCATTTAATTGATTAACAAAGACCACCCAAGGGTTTTCGGATGGCGCTTGTGGTTCTTTCGCTTCAAAGAATGGCGCCAGACGCTCAACCCACGGGCGAATTTCCTGACCAAGGAGAATTTCACCTAAGGCAGTTGCCCCAGCGGCATTGAAAGGGAAACGTGTTTTAATGGCCTGCAAGTCAGCCGCTGGCGCTTTGGATGCCGCTAGCGCCAATTGTTGCCAACGGGCTACATCACTCCGAAATTGCTTTTCGGTAGAGTCAAGTGCCTGAAACTCTCCCTGCACCTCTTTCAGAATTTGCTGCGCCTCGCTGATAGCCTGAACCGTTTTCGCAGCTCCACCGGACGCATTGGCGCGGATATCATCCGTCCGTTTTTTCCAAGAATCTATTTTTGCGGTATTTGTAAGTTGCGCGACATTCGCCATCCATTGTTCTTTACCACTGGCAAGTTCATCTTGAAGCGCCTGCACAACACGCAGTGTTTCAAGATCAAGTTGGGCGATAATTGTAGCGGGGTCAGGAAGTGTCAAAGAAAGTGCAGGCATTCTTGGCGCGGCAGAAACACCTGGAAGTGCGCCTGAGTGTGCGCGATCGGTGTTAAATAGTAAATTATCAAGAAACGCTTCGGGAATAACCACTTTTTGTTGAAAGAGGGGTGCGATTTCGACACGGGCAGCAATGCGCTTCGCTTCAACCATATTTTTCATGGGGTTCGTCGGGTCGGTCGCTTGGACGCCAAACAGTTCAACACCGACAGGGAAAAACGTCATTGATGCACTGGCAACATCAACTTTCGCTCCCAGCTGCTTGGAACCTTCCGTTTCAACAGCGAGTTTAATCACAGAACCGGCATACATCTTGACTGCCACAACAATAATCACGACAAGAGCAAGAAGAATGCCGACTGTACGACTTACGGTACGCATACGAACCTCCGATTGTAAGTAAATAAAAATAAAACGTCTAAACAACTATCACAATATTTCGACCACTCCCTTTTGCTTCGTACAACGCATCATCCGTGCGACGGATAAAGTCATCCTCCGAATCACTCAGACGGAATTGTGTTACACCAAAACTGGCGGTTATATTGCCACAAGCAAACACTCTTTTTTCAATGGCACAACGGATGCTTTCTGCTTTTGCTGCAGCATGTTCTTTCACCGTATGTGGCAGAAGAATAATAAATTCTTCGCCACCCCACCGTCCCAAAATATCTGAGGTGCGTATATGTGCTTTCAGCAGTTTTGACATTTCAACAAGCACCTGATCGCCCACCAAATGGCCAAAATTATCGTTAATCGGCTTAAAGTGATCAATATCAATCAGAATCATCGATAGCGGGACATCGTAGCGGCGCGTCCGCTCAATTTCCCGCGTGATGGAATCGTTCAATTTATACCTATTATACAGTTGGGTAAGCGGGTCGGTCATGGAAAGTTGCCGCACCTCGTACAGCTTAATCAATGTTTGTTCCATCTCTTTTTGGCCAGTGATTTCTTCCATCACAAAAAAATACCCATTCGATTTGGTTTGTGATGGGGAAACGTAGGCGGGTGCAACAGCGGTATACACCCAATAGAGCGTGCCATCTTTTTTACGAAGCTTCAGTTCACCGGACCAGCGCGGATCTTCTTGTATAGTTTTCCACCAACGGGTAAACGTCCGTTGCGGCATGTTCGGGCGGCGAATAATACTCATCGGTTTTCCAATCAGGTCAACCGCTTCGAATTCCGAAAGTCGCAAGAAAGCCGAGCTGGCACTGATAATGCGACCAAATTCATCCACGCGTACCATCATCACCAGTGTATCAATCACGTCAATATTGTCATAGAGTGACCGATGCGCGAGATTGCACGACATAGCCGTTTCGGTTGAAGAAACTTCGCTAATCGTTAACACTTTGCCATTCTCTATCAGTTGCGTATCAATTTGATACACGGTAATAAGACCCTCTGCGTGCTTGATTCGCGCCATCAACGTTTCATTCTGATCAAAAGTCTCTACTGATAAATCCTGTCCATCAATATCAGTAAACAGCTCGCTAACGCACCGATGGTTCAGCGTGCACTCTTCAAGGGAAGAGAACTGTGGAAATACCTGAAAGAACCGGCGGTTCGCAAAGACCAAAACATCCCGCTGATACACCAGTATTATACTTTTTTGAGCATCAAGAGCACTATAGAGCAGTTGCTTGTCCATTTTCTCCCTCACTCAAGGCATAAAAAGGAAGCTCGATACATCCATTCCGAACTTGTCGGGGTCAAGCGCCTTAACAATCTGCACATCTTCAAGATCGGCAAGATTGATTTGTGTTAGATAGTTCTTTCTCTTTCCTTCGCTACCCATTACCAGAGTTACCCGCGGTAAAAGCGGATCGTCAGGGTTCGGGCGATTCACAATACCCACTTCACCGTTACTCAGTTCGACGAGCGTACCGATAGGGAAAATGCCGACATTGCGAATCAGGACTTCAACCAGATCGCCCTGAAACGCCACATTCCTTTTACTGTTTAGCTCAGAAAGCGCTTTTGTCGGACTAAAAGAACCCTTGTAGCTCCGCTTTGATGTCATGGCACAATAGGTGTCAGCCAGTCCAATGACGGCACCACCAACCGATATTTCAAAACCCTGCATGCCGCGCGGATAACCGGTGCCATCAAACCGTTCATGATGATCAAGTACGTTCGTGAGCACTCTATTGGAAAAGCCTTTCGTCCGCAAGAGCTTTGCGGATACCAGCGGGTGGCTTTCGATAATTTTTTTATCTTCGGCAGAGAGTTTACCTGGGTTTTTTGTCAATGAATCAGGAATCGAATACATGCCAATATCAGCCACTAATGCAGCAATAACCGTATCGATTATCTCTTCTTGATCGTTGGTGATTTGAATACTGATTGCAAGGCTGACGATAGCCCGGTTGAGCGCATGCTGTACCGATTCATGCTGACGCATATTGGTGCGCGACAGAATCATTAAGGCGCGATAGTTGCGCCGGTAAGTTCCTATCATTTGTTCAACTTTAAGCCGAATGGTTTTTTCAGGGAGCGAAGGGTATTTCCCAGCTATCACTTGCGTGCGTGCGACATTCAGCATAGAAGCCAGCACAAGATAGGCCTCTTTGCCATTTTTAAATTCAATCTGGAGAGGAGTATCTTCACGCAACTCCACAGTAGTGGAGTCAGGCAACGCAAAAGGGATCCCTGCGCTCTCTTCATCATCGACCACAGGCATATGAACTTTAACATGAGGTATTTTTAACTGCTCAAACTGCATGATAAGCGCATCGGTTAAGCGGGCTTGCGATGCGACAACCAAAAGTCCGTCTGGAGTATAAATTGGTTCGGCGGTAATTTGTCCAGGCAGTAAATCGTCAACAGAAATCAAATATACGCGTCGATCGCTCATCTCGTCCGCCATTTTTTTCTGAATTTTTACCAGAAAAAAGATATAACACAGTTTATGGCCTATCGCATTAGCAAATCTTTATATGAGAGCGAGGAGATGGCAAACAGCATCACAATAAATGCCGCAGCTTCAGTTACCTATACCAAGCATTCGCTGCAGGCCATTCTCACTATTATTTGCCCCGATACTCAGGAAAAACGTGCCGATTTTGTCACGCCAAACCTCTGGCGCTGGGCAGCAGAAAAATGCCGTATCGAACCACGCTATGTCAAAAATTTATCAGAAGATATCGCCCGTTTTGCGCGGGAGGCCAAGAGCGGTGAGCAAAGAGATTTTATCCTCGCTCAGGGTGTTGCTCCGCAACATGGCGCACCATCACAGCTCGTACTCCACGTTGATTTCAACATGTCGCCAGGAAAAATTGATCCTAAAACTGGCGTAATGGACTTTAAAGAGCGCGACCTCGTCAAAGAAGTTGAAGAAGGCACCCTTTTACTGGAAGTACATAAGCCAACACTTGGAATCGCCGGAGAGAATATTTTTGGCAAAGAAATTGAAGCGAATGATGGCGATGAGCGCACGTTAGTTGAGCTTGATGGCGGAGTGCGCGTGGAAGAAACTCCGTTAGGAAAAAGTTATTTTGCTGCCATTAAAGGGGTAGCACTCTTCTTACGCACCAAGCTCAGCGTTAGTCAGGTACTTCGAATTAATCAAGATGTCGATTATAGCACAGGTCATATACGCTTTGATGGATCCGTCGTTGTCTCAGGGAACGTACTGGGGGGCTTTCGCGTTGAAGCGAAAGGAGATGTGCTCATAGAAGGATTTGTCGAGTCCAAGGCCGTCATTGAAGGGAATAACGTCGTCCTGAAAAAAGGGTGCTATGGGATCGTGCACGCCCGTCGCAATCTGCAAGCCTCTTTTTTAGAACGTGCCACGGTTAGTGCTGGACGATCGATAGCGGTTAAAAAAGCGCTTCGCTCACGTCTTACTGGACAGTCAGTTGATATCGATATGGTTACAGCCTCTTACGTTACGGCGTATGAGTCATTAAGTATCCTTGTGGTGAATCCTTCGGACATGGTACCCACTCATCTGACGTTGCGCTACGACCCGAATGTACTCGAATGGCTCAACCAGCTCCGCAGTGAATATTCCAATATCAAATTCCGGCAGGAACTCCTTTCTTTGCAAATGACTGACCTGAAGGTCGATCATAGCAAATTACTGGCGGGAGAGCTTGATTTGACGCGCCTCTCGCACGATCAACAAAATATCGCAAATCTA
This sequence comes from Chrysiogenes arsenatis DSM 11915, assembly GCF_000469585.1. Classification (NCBI taxonomy): domain Bacteria; kingdom Pseudomonadati; phylum Chrysiogenota; class Chrysiogenia; order Chrysiogenales; family Chrysiogenaceae; genus Chrysiogenes; species Chrysiogenes arsenatis. The sequence goes on along the minus strand of NZ_AWNK01000009.1, from coordinate 32,398 downwards.
TTTTTGAAAAACTTTCGCCTCCTCAGGCGTTTTCGTTCGGCAATTAAAAGCACCATGAAAAAGTGCGTCGGAACGATCAATATTCCTGGGAAAATTGCTGCTATGACCGTAATTGATACCTATGGGCTGCAGCAAGTCATTTTCACACCACTCACCGGTCGCACCTACTCGTACAACCCCGAACTTCACGAAATAGTTGAAGGCAATGGCCGTATTGATTAACCAAAAAACAGTGAAGGATACCGCATGCCTATTAAAACCAGCACGCTACTGCACCACTTCGACACCATCGCTCCACTCTGCCTGGCACAGGATTGGGATAACTGCGGCCTCCTGATTGACGCTCCCAGCCCAACTGTCTCGAAAATCTTTCTCTCTCTCGAACTCACACGTGACGTTTTTGATGAAGCCGAGACCAGTGGCGCTGAGCTGATTGTCACGCATCATCCCGTGATTTTTCGCGGACTCCAAAAAATTGTCGCATCAACACCGGAAGTCGCTGTCCTGTGCCGTGCGCTACGCCAAGGAATTGGAATCTATTCCGCCCATACCAATCTGGATATTGTGCCCGGCGGATTATCCGACTATCTAGCACACCTCATTGGCGCGACCATTGAAGGAGTATTAGAAGAGATAACCGTTGCGCCAGCACATGCCGAAAAACTCGCCCGTATGTTTGATACTCAAAAAATATTCGGCATCGGCCGCATGGCACGGCTGGCAACGCCTGTTTCACTGGCCACGTTGTGCCAGCAAGTCAAACACGCCCTGAATCTCCCCTACGTGATCGCGACGCAGGCGAACGACAAACCGCTCCAGCGCATCGCGATTCTCACGGGCTCCGGTGGCAGTGCGGTGCAACAAGCGGCACGCAAAAAGGCGGATGTCTACCTCTGCGGCGACATTAAGTATCACGATGCGGTGTGGGCACGCGAAAATGGCCTCAATCTTATTGATTGCGGCCATTTTGGGAGTGAGTATATTTTTGCTGATCTGATGGAATCACTGCTAACACCGCTCAATCTTCCCCTAGAAATGGTGAAGAGTCAGCGTTGCAGTAACCCATTTCAACTTTTTTAGTCTTAACGATACGCTGGATACTGCGGCGGCATCGCTCCTACCGGATGCGACTGAATCGTTGGCAATTGCCCCGGCATTACCGCCCCAACTGGCTTAAACGCCTTCCGTTTTTCGTACCGAATGACCGGCACATAGACCTCGGTTTCCTCGTACGCTGGCTGTGGGGTGTAGGAATACGTCGCGACGGGTGGTTGTTGATAGTATCCGGCTTGTTGGCCACCATAGTACATGCTGCTGGCTTGCGGATAGGAATACTGAGGCGCTGGAGCGACCATTCCGCCCATCGGTGGCGAAGGTGGAAGCGTTTTGGCTGTATTGGCAAGAGCCACCGAGCTGAACAGGATCAAGCCTGTAATAATCAAAGTGCGCATGATTTCCTCCTTGAAATATGCTGACAACTCAAGCGACGACGATACGCACCGCTGCCTCACTTGTCGGCACTTTCTCCCGAAAACATAAGCCACTATTGCCAAGTTCGTAGAGCGATGTTTTATTTTCGTGAAACCACCGCGCTTTTATAGTATCTATACACCTGATTTCCAATATCGCTGATGAGAGTGCTGAGTGAAGTTTAAACGTCTTGAAATCCGTGGTTTCAAATCATTTGCCGACAAAGGGGTGCTGGAATTCCGCGATGGAATTACCAGTATCGTTGGACCAAATGGTTGCGGCAAAAGCAATATTTCCGATGCCATCCGCTGGGTAATGGGTGAGCAAAAAGCCAAAGATTTGCGCGGCACCAGTATGAGCGATGTTATTTTTGGTGGCACGCAACGCCGCCCACCAGCCGAAATGGCGGAAGTGAAACTTCGCCTCGTCTCTGAAACCTTCCCGCACCCTTATAACGAATTCCAAGAACTCGAAGTGATCCGTCGCCTCACCACACGCGGTGGCTCTGAATATATGATTAACGGCACCGCGGCGCGTTTACGCGATGTGCGGAGTATTTTTCTCGATTCCGGCGTCGGCACTCGTGCCATGTCGATCATCGAACAGGGACAAATCCACCAAATCGTCACCTCACGGCCACAAGAGCGGCGCGCCGTTATAGAAGAAGCGGCAGGAATCAATAAATTTAAAGAGAGTAAAAAAGAGGCGCTCACCAAACTCGAAGGGGTGCGCACCAATCTTTTGCGCGTGCAAGATGTGACCGAAGAAGTCCGTAAACAATACAACTACCTAAAAAACCAAGCGAGCAAAGCCCTCCGCTACAAAGAATTGGTAGCGGAAATCTACGAACTCGAAACACAAATCCTTTCCAAGCAATACCACGATAACAGCGCGCGCCTGCAAGCGTACCTTGAGCAGGCCAAGCAGACTGCCGAGCAACGGACAACGCAACAACAGCAGATGGACGATCTCCAAAAGCGTTTGAGCACCGAATACGCGCACATGACTCGTCTGGAAGCGAAACAAACATGGCACCTGAAGCAGCAAGAAGAACTCACGCGCGAGCATTTACTCCTCACACAAAAGCAGGAAAGCATCACCCACTCGCTCACGCAATTTGACACCTATGCCGGGCAAGAATCGGTAGAGTTGACCGAACTTGACCGGATGCGCGAAGCACTGGAAGGCGAAGTCGAACGATTCCGCGCCAAAGCCACCGAGAACCAAAGCCGTCAGCAAACCTTGCGCGAAGAGATGGAAAAACAGGAGAAAGCGCTCCTGATGAAGCGCAAAAAGCTGGAAGGTCTGCGCGAAGAACTCGAACTCGCACGCAAAGATTCGTTTACCGCCAAGACCGAAATCACCAACAACCGCAACCGTGTTATCGACCTGGAATCCGCGTTAAAACAAACCGTTTCTGACATCGAAAAATGTCAAAAAGAAGAAAACGAAGTCCGTCAGGAAGTAGCGACCGCGACCGACGAACATCATCAAGCAACCCTCGCCCTCACTGAGATTGAGACGGAAATTGCCGCGTTGCGCGAGCAAATACAGGCGGCTGAAGCGGCGAAAAATGCCGCTGCCGAACAACTCGACTCGCTGCGACGCCAACAGGGCGAAGCCAAAGGAACCCTGTACGAACGGCTCTCGCAAAGCGAAACACTGAAAAAAATGATTGCCAAAGCGCAGACAGCGCCACCCGACGAACACCAAGGCGACGTACTGAGTACACTCAAAATTCGCCCCGGCTATGAAACACCATTTTTCACCCTCTTGGGAGCCGCCGCCTACGGATACATTGTTGCAGACAGTTTTCAAGGTGAAGGGGCACAGATTGCGACGGGCGCTACCACTCAACCGGTAACAATAGACGGCGCGCAGCACATTAGCACCTTGGTCGACGAACAACCCCCATTTGCGTTTCCGCCGAATCTTTACTATGCCGACGCTGCCGCCAGCCTCGCCAGACAGCATCCCACCGCAATTTTTGCGAACCAACAGGGGGTTCTCTACCACGCGAACTGTTGTTTTGGTGCGGGAACGGGTGCCGCAACCGACATTTACGCCCTGCAAACGCAGCTCATCACACTCGCAAGCGAGATTGCTGACGCCGAACAGGTTGTGCAGCGCCTTGATGCAGAGCTCATCAATGGCGAGGCTGCCACCCGCACCAGCGCAATGGCGGTGGCGGAACTGCAACACCGCACACAAAGTTTGGCACCAGAAGGCGATGCTCGTCGCCGCACCGTTGCCGAATATGCGTCGCGCCTTGGGATGTTGCAGCGCCATCTGGCTACCATCGCGCATGATCGTGAACGGATCGAAAGTCGTGCGGCACAAGCCAACGAACAAATCGACGCGCTCAAGAAAAAAATCAAAGAGTTCGGTTCGCGCGAACAAGACCTTGAGTTTGAACTCGAAGATATCGCCCATTCCATCGAGTATATCCAACCGGAAATCGAACAGGAGATGGAAAACGTCAATAACTCGCGCATCCGCCTAGCGCGTATCGAAGAAATCATTCAGGCGGAAACCTATACGCTGAAGGACAAAGAGGCAAAACTCGACGACACCACTACGCGCATCGCGGCTTTAACGACCCGTATGGCCGATTTTCGCCAGCGCGAAGCCGATGCCAAAACCGAGATGGAACAAATCGCCACGCGCCTAGACGTGATTGCACGGACGTTGGACGAAAACAACACCATTTTGCAAGAAGTGAATGGCGAACTCGACCAAATGGGCGAAGAGGCCAAAAGCTTCAAAGCACGGTTAGCCGCCTTCCGCGACTCACTTGCCAAGCTCGAGGAGAAAGCCAATGCGGTTCACCTCGAAATCGAACGCCATAAAATCCTCCTCGATAACCTGACCCGTCAGGCAGAGGAAAAATCCATTGAGTTGGTAAATCTCGAACGGTACGCCCTCGGCCCGGAACTCTTCGACGAAAAAGAAGCAACGATGGAGCTGGGGAATTTGCGGGGAAAACTGCAATCGCTTGGCAGTGTCAACCTTGATTCGATCGACGCCTACCAAGAGATAGAAAACCGCTATACCTTTATGATAGCGCAACAAGAGGATCTGGAAAAAAGTGTCGCTACGATTGAAGAGGGAATTAACAAAATAGATCAATCGACTAAAAAACGTTTTATGGAAACCTTTCATGCGGTTAATGAACAATTCCAGATCGTTTTCCCGCGCCTATTCCGTGGCGGCACAGCGTACCTGAAGCTCACCGACGACGATGTGCTGGAAGCCGGGCTCGAAATCATCGCCGAGCCACCCGGCACACGCCCGAAAACACTCAACTTACTCAGTGGCGGCCAAAAGACACTGACCGCAGCAGCACTCATCTTTGCTATTTTCCTTGTGAAACCGAGTCCATTTTGTTTTATGGACGAAGTTGATGCGCCGCTCGACGACTCCAACGTTATCCGTTTCAGCGAAATGGTCAAAGAGTTGGCACACGGCACACAGTTTGTTATCATCACGCATAATCAGCGGACGATGGAAGCGGCTGATCGGCTTTACGGTGTGACGATGGAAGAACCCGGTGTCAGTAAAATCGTCAGCGTCGATTTATCTATCATCGACGAACACTTTATGAAATCGGTCGCGGGATAGTTTCGCGACCAGGCGCTGCGCCACCAAAAACTCGATACAATGACCTCGTACCCTCAGGAGCGATCGAACGTGGATATCAATAAAGAACTCGACCACCTGATAAAAATTATCGCCTCGGTAACGGATGCGTTCACAGCAGCCTTTTTTGTGGTCAACACCTCGTCAACCCAACTGAAAATGGTTGCCAGTCATAGTTTGAGCAAAAACCTGCTGCCCAATGCCGTTGTCCCTGTGGAAGATTCCTTTCTGGGCGTCATCTATAAGTACGGCAAAACGTATGACATTTCCAAAGTGGATCGCGACCTCAGCCGCTTCCCCTATTATTCGCAGACTGAAGATATCAAGTCATTCCTTGGTATTCCGGTATCCAATCGCGGCATTCTCATTATCGATTCAAAACGGCAGTTTGGTTTTAATGATCGCGACAAAAAAATATTGAACATGTTTGCGGAACAGATGGGACGCGCCATTTACAACTATCAACGGTTCATGTACATGGACGAAAAAGCGGGCTATTTTGATATCCTGTATGCCTTCAGTAAAATTCTTGGTGAAGGGTACGATCTCAATCTTATTCTGATTAAAGCCATCCGCCTGCTCTGCGACACACTGCGGATCGAGCACGGCTTTTTAGCCGTGGTTGATGAAAAACAGACCAGTTACACCATCACTTTTTCGACTGAAAAAAGCTTTTACGAACAAGTCCATCCCAACGTACCGATTGGCGATGGTTTGATTGGCTGGGTGGTACAAAACACTCGTCCCTTACTGCTGGGCAATATCAAACACAGCTCGAACGCTACCTGCGTCTACTCACGCAACGAGGACTGCCAACTGCAATCGTTCCTTGGTTACCCTATTTTGCAGGCGGGAAAAGCCGTTATGGTACTGGCACTGGCTAGCCCGGAAGAAGAATTTTTTAGTCCAACCGATCAGGCGACGCTGCAATTTATTGCCAATTACGCCACCATTACCCGCGAATACATTAACCTAAAACAGAAGTTCAACGAAACCGATCCTTTTACGAAACTCTATAATGAAAAATACTTTCGCCGTATTTACGAAACACTTGCCAAGAAAGATGGCACGGTGCAAGTTGCTTACATTGAAATGCTGCGCGTTGATAAGCTTGTCAAGAAATATGGCTACAGTACTATAGAAAAACTGTTGCGGAAGTTTGCTTCGTGGCTCGAAGAGATTTCATACTTTGGCATGGTCGTGGCGGCCTTTAAGCCAGGGCAATTTGCCGTCGTTATTCCAGCGGATTGCCCGGAACAAGATCAACAACGCTACTTGCTCTCCTTACGCGAGCACGTCGAAAAAGAGATTATTGAAGTTGATGGCAAGGATTTCCCGGTAACGTTTCGGATGGCGTTAGTGACCGGCAATTCCAGCGTCAGCGCCGAAGAGGTCATCGGTCATGCACAGGGGCGGATTGTTTCTCTGGAACGCACCGCCTCAAGCGAACGCACCCGCGAACCACAGCGAGAGAAAGAAGGAAATCAATGAGTATGTATCGTGGACGAAAAGTCTATGTCGCCGCTGCTATGTCAAGTGAAGTGGGGAAATATAACGGTCGCGAAAAAGAGAAGCTCGACTTTTTTGCTTTGGCTGAACAAGCCGAGCAAGTCTTCCTGAATAGTCCGATTGACAAATCGCAAATTGATGCTGTCGTCGTCGGCTCACAGAACCCTTTTGCCTTTAACGGAGTGGATAACCTCGGCGCAAAAATTGCTGGTATTTTGGGTATTTCGGGTGCAAAAAGCATTCTGCTTGACACCGCTTCCAGCTCTGGTGCCAGCGCGTTTGAAAACGGCTACCTTGAAATAGCTTCTGGACGCTATGAAAACGTCCTTGTGATTGGCATCCAAAAAATGTCCGATATTTCGACCGAAAATGCGACCAAGATCATCGCTGGCGTTATTGATAAGGAAGAGAGTGAGTACGGGCTGACCATGCCTGCCTGTGGCGCCTTGGTAGCACGCGCCCTGATGCATGAAAACAATTTATCCAACGAAAAATGGAGCGAATTCAGCGCCAAACTCACGGCTCGCGCGCATCACTATGCCGCACAGAATCCGAAAGCGCATAACAACTTTCTTCTCCCGACGGAGCAGTATTTCTCTGATATTGCTGAAGGGAAAAATTACCTGTATTACGAACCGCTGCGCTATCACGATTTCTGCCCCATGAGCGATGCCGTTTCGGCGTGTATTCTGACGGCCACACCGCAAGATATCATCGTTGCTGGCGTCGGTTCAGCGACTGATATTCCAACGATAGCAGAACGGACGTCGCTCACCACTTTTCCCGCAACCGTGATTGCGTCGCGTCATGCATATGGCATGGCGGGTATTCGTCAGGTGCGCGAACTGGAAAACCGCGTTCACATCAATATGCACGATCCTTTCAACGGTTTTGGCCCGATCAATATGGTCGATCTGGGCTTTAGTGATCGCAGTGAACTCTTTACCTTCTTGCTTGACGAAGCGATCTCCGGTGAAAATGGCCGCTTTGCCACGAATCTGACTGGTGGTCTGAAAGGGCGCGGTCACCCTCTCGGGGCGACTGGCATGGTACAAATTGCTGAAAACTTTGACATTCTGCGGCAGAACAATAGACTAAAGGTCGCCATCAGCCATTCGATTGGTGGCCCGATCAATAATAACGTTGTCATCATACTTGAAAACACCGTGCACTACGAAAACCGCCCCAACCGTCCGTTCCGCCCGACCGATCTGCCCAAAGCGAACCAGATGCGCCCGAAGCACATCTCGCTTGAAACCTTGTTTAGCGATCAGCATGAAATTAAGGCGCGCATAGTTGCCAGCACCAGTAAATTCCACTGGAAAAGCGGCACACCGCAAAACGTGCTGGTCGTTTTTGAGGCGGCCTATGAGAAGAAAAATTACCGTTTCTTGATTGGCACCGGCCCAGAAAACTATGAACATCTCACGCACCTGAAACCCGGCGACAGTATGATGCTGAACCGTAACGAAAGCGGTGCGATGCTTATCAACGAAGTTCCTATTATGCGCGTGTATCGCAAAACGATGGATGGTGTCGTGCGCGTGGCTGACAAGTATTTTGATAAGTTGGGCAAGATACTCAAGAAAGATGGGCACAAAGAATGAAATCCTTGGCAGTCAGTTTTTTTTATAGTGTGCTTTTCTGCTGTGCTCTCGGTGTGGTGCAGGGTGGATATGCGACGACACAATCTGACGAATATCCCAGCGCGGTGGTGTTTATGTATCACCGTTTTGGCGAAAATATACACCCTTCGACCAATGTCACACATGAGCAGTTTGCCGCGCATCTTGCGTACCTTGCACAAAACGATTTTTCTGTGTGGCCACTGGAGCGGCTGATTGCTGCGCGTACTCATGGAGAAGCGATTCCACCGCGCACCGTATCAATTACCATCGATGATGCCTATGCGTCTGTCTACGTGGTAGCATTCCCATTGCTGCAACAGTATCAATTCCCGGCAACGGTTTTTGTGCCAACGGATGCTATTGATAGCAACCTTCGTGGTTATATGAGCTGGGATCAGATGCGCGAAATGACCTCGCACGGAATCGTGTTCGGCAATCACACCCTGAGCCACACCTCATTTGCCGAACGCGGAGCACAAGAAAGTGACAGCGAATATCATGCCCGCATTCATCGCGAAGTGGAGGGCGCACAACAACGAATCGACCAAGAACTTGGAACCCAACCACGGCTTTTCGCCTACCCATATGGCGAGTACCGTTCTGAAGCCCACGCCATAGTGACCGAAATGGGGTATTTTGCGTTCGGACAACATTCAGGAGCCATTCCTGCAGGAATCAGTCCAGTACCACTCCCTCGTTTCCCCATGGCACAGCGCTACGCCCAGATAGATGAGTTTGCGAGAAAAGCACGTACCGTAGCACTACCAATTCAAAAGGTAGTGCCTCTTTCGCCATTGTTACTCTCTGGCAGCGGCGCGACACTCACACTTCAAGTCAATCAGGCAAGCCCGTTTCGCTGGAATCAAGTGGCATGCTTTACGTTTGATGGCACACCTCTGACGATGAAGAGGCCGGAACCGGGGATATTTACCATGAGCACCAACGCCCCACTTGTGAGTGCAACGCAGAAACGAAACCGCTTTAATTGCACGGTTCCAATGGCCGACGGGAGTGGTCGCTACGGATGGTACTCGCACCCTTGGATACGCCAGAACTGAGTGAAAACGACTATTGAACAGCACCCCATGGACGACGCGAGGTCTCTTCGCGCAGTTTCATATTTTCGTTTTTCTGGCGTACCATTTCGCTGAAACCTTTGCCCATTTCACGATTCTTATCGTAAAAAACCACACAAAGCACGATAAACACAATAAATAGAGTGCTCCCAATGGCAATGCGGATCATTCGTTTTGTATCCATGATGTTACCCTCTCTTCACTTACCGAAAAATGGTCGTGTTATGCTTCGTGCTGTTGTTGCGGAGTGTTAAGGTAAAAAGTACCCCTTCACCCTCATTTTGCACCGCTATCGTTCCATTATACCGTTCTTGAATAAGTCGTTTAAGCATAAAGAGTCCAAGCCCTTTTTCCCGTGCTTTAAATGCCGTTGTCACATAAGGATCAAAAATTTGCGGCAAAATTTCCGGCACAATACCGCCTGCAGTATCGCGATACTCAACCGAAAGTGTATCATCCGAAACTTCTACAACCTTAATCGTAACGGTCACATTGAAGAGGTTTCGCGCATCGACGACCTCTCCGGTATTCTGCAGGAGCTCGCTGAATATTTCAACCATATCGCTTGGAATCCCCATAATATGGGCGTGTGGCGGAATATCAGTACGAATCGTAATCCGTTTGTACCATGGAGCCGCTGAGGCAAAGGCAAGGGCATGCTCCATAGCCGTTATCACATAATAATTGCGTAAGGTAGCATTACTACTGGCGTAAAGATCAGTAAAGCTTGTCAGAGAGTCAGAAAGGCGGGTGAGATGTTCCATGGCCGCGTCAACTTGTTTGTGTATCCATTCCTGATCAACAGTCCCTTCAGCAAATTCTTCTTCGATTTCTTGAATCAGTAACCCGGTAATATTCAGCGGTTGGCGCCAATGATGAGCCAGATTTATCAGCAGAGTCGCCAAGGATTGGCGACGATTTTGTTCAAAAATTAAGCGATCCTGCTCACGTGCTTTGGTAACCGCATCGTCGATCCGTGCTTGTAAGGTTGTTAATAAATTTTGCAACTTCTGCTGATGTTCCTGAAGCGCTTCGAGCTGTTCCGTCATTGGTTTAATGACCCGAAATGGTATGAGATACAAGGCATTCAGCAGTACTACGACGCATAACGTAACTGTTGAAATGAAAATCAGTATGTTGACATTTTGCGTCGTACTCTGTCGCCTCGATTCAATTTCAAAAATAACCTGATCCAGCATTATTTGAAGATGATCATGAATTTCAGCCGTCAGAACCCGTTGTGGTCTCCCTTCGTCAAAACGATTTTCTTGCAGTAATGTCATCGTAATGGAAAGTTGCTGATAGTAGTCGGTATACATCTCTCGCAAAGAATGGGCATGCTGGGGATTGCGATCGTTCAGGGTATCAATGCGATCATAGACCAATAACGACAACTGTGCAGCTTCGGCAAGAAGCGCAATTTCCCGCGCTAACACTGATTGCTGCATTGCCTTGGCCATATCATCAATACTCTCTTTAATACGAAATACGTGCTCGCGTTCAATTAACGTACTGTCCAGCTCTTGATTAAGAAACGAATAAATCGTCCCAAACGAAGCGAGGGCAATAAGAACCGCGGCAAATGTTGGCAATACCAGTTTGGCAAAAAGTAGCTTTTTATTCATGGCCGATTCGCTTCAGGGGCGGAAAGAAGCGTATCGACACTTGACACAAAACCTTCCGCAGTAATAGCCATTTGCCCGGATTGACCGAGCATCCAGTGAGCAAACTGATCTGCTCGTTGATTTCCCGGTAGGTAGACGAGATTGAGCTCACGGCGCATAGGATATTGCCCATTGGAAATCGCTGAAAATGAGGGAAGCACCCCATCGAGCGCAATAAATTTTATCGGCATACCAGCCTTCTGATGCATCAGCGCGGTACCATACGAAACATACCCGATAGCACCGGGAATCCCACCCACCCACGAGGTGATATTTCCGTTTGAATCACCTAACCACGCGTCAGCGCGAATAGTTGTGGTTGCTTCTGCGGTACTCATATCAGGGCGAAGTGACTTGAGACCGATATACTCCTCAAAAATACGCAAGGTGGCACGATTGAGCTGTTTTGAAATAACAATCAGTTGACGATCGTCACCCGCTGGAATTTCATTCCAATTCTGGATTGGAGCAGCATAGATTTGTTGCAGTGTGGCAAAGTCAAGGCCCTCGATCGGATTGCGTTGATTTACAATGATCGCTAACGCATCATACCCTATCACAACGGAGGCAAATTCCTTGTGTTCCTCTGGCGAAAGCGGACGGCTGACCATGGCTACATCGGTTGTGCCGTTACGCATATTCTGCAAACCGGTTTCGCTCCCCTCGCCAAAAATATAAAGATGGATTCCAGTTTCGCTGGTAAAGAGCGAGGCAACCGCTTCGATAGATGGTTGAGGGGTCGTACTGCCTGATATAACGAGGGGCTTGACAGGCTCATACGCTTGCGCAGCCACAGGCACGTTCCATGGTACACAGAGCAAAGCAAACGCCAGAAAAAACAATATGGTGCGAAAATGTTTATTTCGCACAGTACACTTCCAACGAGGCGCGAAGTTCTCCCAGCGCCGTTTGAAGCTCTTCCTGTAAATGTTTTTCGATAGGGATGTGTTGCTTGTAGCATTGGTCAATTTCGGAGGCAATGGCATGAAGTCGTGTTGCGCCTAGATTCGCCGCCACCCCCTTGAGCGAGTGACAGAGAGCTGAAGCTTCGGTTGTCGCACCCGTCGCTACTAAGTGCGGCAAAGGAGTAAAGACTGTGGCGAGCTGGTTGGCAAACTTCGCCAACAATGAGTCAAGAAATTCTCGATCGTCATCAACCATTTGTAGCGCGATTGTAAAATCAATTCCGGCTGGATCATCGTGCCTTGCAGACGGTTTCTCTTCCATTTTTTCCTGCACTTTCGAATGTGATGGGTTTATAACGGACGGTGCTATCCATTTACACAGACAATCAAAAATTTTATGTCGATTGATTGGCTTACTGAGGTGATCATTCATGCCACACGCTAACACTTTACGACGATCTTCGGAAAATACCGCCGCCGTTACAGCGATAATCGGAATATCCGGCAACACCTGCCGAATACGTTTGGTAGCTTCAAATCCATCCATAATCGGCATTTGAATATCCATTAAAATAACATCAAAGTGTGGCTCTTTCGATGCAAGTGCTACCGCTTCTGCACCATTATCGGCAGTTGTCACGCTCATCTTGAATTGCTCTAAAAGGTGTCGTGCCACCTCTTGGTTGATAGGGTTATCCTCAACCACCAGCACATGACGGCCAGCAAGATCCGCACTTGACGCTCCAGTATGCACGTGAGCATTCGCCTCCTCTGTTACCGTTTCCGCTACTACCTGAAACGGGAGCGTCACCGAAAAAACACTCCCGACATGGAGCGTGCTTTCAACCGCAATAGCACCACCCATCAGCTCACTTAAACGGCGCGCAATAGTAAGGCCAAGTCCCGTTCCCCCATAGCGTCGCGTGGTAGAACTATCGGCCTGAGTGTAGGGAGTAAAAAGGCGTGACACCTGTTCCTGATTCATACCGATGCCACTATCACAAACCCGAATTTGCAACACGAGTGCATGATGGGGATCTTCAATGCGCGAGACTTCTATTGCTACAAAACCATGATCAGTGAATTTAATAGCATTCCCCACCAGATTCGTCAAAATCTGGGTAACGCGTTGCACGTCGCCCGCAACCGTAGGAGGAACATTGGAGTCGATATGCACGCGCCACTCCAGCCCCTTGTGGTGCGCCGTATCGGAGAAAAGGATAGAGAGCGAATCAATAACCTGACTCAGTTGGAACGGCGAATATTCGATTTCTAACTTTCCTGCTTCGATTTTTGAAAAATCCAGAATATCGTTGATAATCCCTAACAAGAGTAACGATGAGCGATGAATTTTCGTCAGATTTTCTTGTTGCTCGCAATCACGACACTGCTCCAGTGCCATTTCTGAAAGGCCGATAACAGCATTCATCGGGGTACGGATTTCATGACTCATATTGGCGAGAAATTCCGATTTTGCCTTATTCGCCGCTTCGGCATCTGCCGCAAGTTTTTGTTGTTTCCGGTGAGCTTCCTGCACCTGATAGTTGAGCCGTCGCAAGCGAAAAGAGTAAATAAGCGCGATAGACAGCACCAGTGCACCAACGAAAAAATACGGCATCACGGCCTTGAAATTCGTCCCTGTTGTATACTCCACCGTAAGCCAACGGTTGGCAATAGTACTTTTTTCCTCGGGCGAAATAGCATCTAACCCTTTTTGCAGAATAGAGTGCAACTCCGGCCAATCGTCGCGCACCGCTATCGAAAGGTCGAACGTAAAGGGAACTTGACCGGAAATTTTCAGGTTCGCGAAGCCACGCGCTTTCATCATGTGCGAAACAACCATGAGATTGTCTATCAACCCGAACACCTCGCCAGCACTGACCGCGCGTAACCCATCACTGGTCGAATCGACGACAACCGTGACAATTTCTGGATGATGCGCCAGTAACCATTCGTGCGAGGCGTACCCATTCACAACAGCAATTTTTTTCCCAGTAAGTCCTTTGAGACGATCAACATACTCAACCGATTTATCTGTCACCAGCACCATGGGCGAGGTGATATGCGGTCGCGTAAAACTCAGAAAGCGTGCCCGCTCCGGCGTGATGGCAGCCGCTGCGAGCACATCTATCTCATGCGACTTGGCTTTTCGTAAAAGTTCATTCCACGGCGCATCATGCACGATTTCGAATGCGATACCGGTTTTCAGGGAAATACTTTCAAGATACTCCGAAGCAATACCACGATAACGTTGCCGATTATCAACGTATTCAATTGGCGCCCAGTCACGATCAACACCGACTTTGATAGTGCGATGAGTATTCAGAAAGGCCTGTTCTTTTTCTGTCAGCGCCAGTTCGTCAGCATGGGAAACCTGATAAAAAAGTTGTTCCGCCTTGAAGTTCTCTTCGTTCAAAAGTCCATGCTTTGCGAAGATCTGGGTAATATATTCGATGCGACCGGGGTTCATTGTACCAAGCGGTGTGGCAAATCGCCCAACAGCCTGCTCAATACCATGTGCTTCAAACATAAGCGCCTGGTAGGATTTTTCGGTGGAATATTTGGCCCGTATCAGTTCGACCATTTCCTCTTTATTATCCAAAGCGTATTCCCACCCTTTTATGACGGCGCGGCGCATGGCGGCAACACGTTCGGGATGTGTTTGAGCTTCGTGTTTCGTTGTGAACAGCATATCGCCGTAGACATCGACCCCAAAATTCATTGGATTCATGATGTTAACATCAACCCCATAGCGCTCACGCAATTGGTAGGGTTCATTCGAGCTATAGCCGTAGATAGCGTCAGTTTCGCCGGAAATAAGCACATTGTAATCGGTGGTAAAGGGTTGTTGAATAACGCGGTTAAGCACGTCATGTTCAGCAAGCATCGCCATGATTGAAAACCCTTCAGCATTATTGCTATACAGGCGAACGCGCTTGGCAATGAGATCTAACGGACTTTGAATATTGCTCGATTTAAGGGTAATAAGGACGTTTGGAGAATGTTGGAAAATCGGCGCGACAATGAAAATTCCTGCATTGTGCGTGGTATAGAGGAACAGGGCGGAGTCGGCTACGCCATAGTCAGCCTGACCATCAAGCACTTCTGAGATATTATTTTTCCAGCGATCACGTTCGCGGAGTTCAACTTGCAACCCTTCTGCGGCAAAAAAGCCTTTTTCAAGCGCTGCGTAATAGCCCGCAAATTGAAATTGGTGATACCACTTGAGTTGCAGTACAACCTTCTCTGCGGCATACGTCGAAGAGGCAACAGCGCTTAAAAAAGTGAGCACCGCACAAATGATTCTAACGAGTCGAGAATACCCCATAGTGCCCTTCCTCTTCTTGCCGCGCATGCTGTTTATACCGTAAATTACGCTTCTTTTGTCGTCCAGCGCGTTAAAACTTTGAACATGTTTTCCGAGTTAATTGGTTTCGCGAGATGGTCATCCATCCCCGAATCAATCACCTTTTGCCGTTCTGTTGCAAGCGTCGCTGCCGTCAGTGCGATAATTGGCACGTGTTTATTGTTTTTTCGAATCTGCTTCGCCGCTTCGTACCCATCCATAATTGGCATTTGTAAGTCCATCAGAATAAGGTCAAATTCATTTGCGAGCGCCATGGCTACCGCGTCTTTACCGTTAGAGGCCGTGGTAACGAGTATCCCTTTGCGCTGTAACAGGCGGCTGGCAACACGCTGATTCAATTCATTATCTTCCACCAATAGCACACGTATCCCCTTGAGCGTATCGAACGTGTTCACTTCGGCTACTTTGAAAGTACGGCGTTCAGTACATACTTCACTGGGCAAAGGGAGAGTAAACGTGAAGGTTGACCCAACTCCCGGCTCGCTGACAACCGATAGCACTCCTCCCATCGCCTCAACCAATTTTCGACTGATAGTCAACCCCAGTCCCGTACCTCCAAAACGGCGGGTCGTTGATGAGTCCGCCTGCGAAAAAGGGGAAAAAATCGTGTTGACTTGCGCGGTATCCATACCAATACCTGTATCTATTACGGAAAAAGTCAACAAGTAGTTCTCTCCCTCGCCCGACCCATCAATGGAAAGAGTGACTGATCCGGTTTCCGTAAATTTGAGCGCATTGCTCAGGAGATTTGTCAGCACCTGCGTAATGCGTAGCGAGTCACCTACAACGCAACGAGATAGTCGCCTAAGATCAGGAAAATGGAGACTGATATTTTTACTCGCCGCCATATTTTCAAAAAGGATGGTGAGTTGTCCGATAATTTCTTCTAACTGAAAATTTCGCTTTTCGATTTCAAGTTTTCCGGCTTCGATCTTCGAGTAGTCAAGGATATCATTCAATATCCCCAGCAGCAGTCGTGACGAGCTATGTATCTTTTCAAAAAGTCCGTGGCACTCTTTGCCGGCACATTCATCAACCCCTATTTCGGTAAGACCAAGAATCGCATTCAGCGGCGTCCGTATTTCATGACTCATGTTGGCAAGAAATTCCGATTTCACACGATTGGCCGACTCTGCTTGCTGTGTAGCGATAATCAAGGCCTGCTCATATTCCATCCGCTCCGTGATATCGATAATGGTACCAATCACGTGGCGGGTCGTTACCGTCGCATCGGTGTTCTCAACGACACGTCCCCGTTGCTGAATCCATTTCCACGAGCCATCGGCACAGCGAAGGCGAAACTCCACTACAAAAGGCTCTCCCGCATGCACGTGGCGCAATATTTGATCAAACAAACTTTCCGTATTATCAGGATGCACCATCTCTTTCCAAAGCCATAGAGAGAACACAAACGCTTTATCCGGATATCCAAGAATAGTATAGCAGCAGTGATCGAGCTCGATAACACCCGTGGCAATATCCCAGTCCCATGTTCCAATAGCCGCCGCCTCGAACGTCAGTCGGAGTTTTTGCTCCGAGCGTTCCAGTTGTTTTTGCGTCAGTTGTTGTTCCGTGATATCAAAAAAAGTCGTTACGGCAGCAACAACACTTTCATTTTCCAATAATGGCCGCGTTGCGACCCGTGCGATGATAAATGAGCCATCACGACGGGTGTACCTGTTTTCCCCGAAATATGGCGCGTTGATTTCAATCGTTTGATAAATAGGGCATGCCATAAGCTCTGTGTCTACGTTATGGCAAAAAAGTTGATGCGCGTTTCTGCCAACCATTTCACTGACGGGATATTCAAGAATTCTCTCAGCAGCAGCATTGGCATAGATGACAACACCCGCACGATCAATCACATACATCCCTTCGTCCATCGTGTCACTGATAGCTTCGAGACGTTGCTTTTGACGCTCGCTATCCAGTCGACTTTTCAAAACGACATACCACGCGTATCCCGCCATAAAAACGAGCAGCGCCGCTATCAATAAATGCATCCAAAATGTGAGGTTTTCCTTATAAAACTGGTTTGTTTCTTCGTAGCCGATAACGTATCCAAAAAC
The DNA here is from genome assembly GCF_000469585.1 of Chrysiogenes arsenatis DSM 11915. NCBI lineage: Bacteria > Pseudomonadati > Chrysiogenota > Chrysiogenia > Chrysiogenales > Chrysiogenaceae > Chrysiogenes > Chrysiogenes arsenatis. Next base: position 15,071 of record NZ_AWNK01000009.1, on the reverse strand, counting down.
GTTATTTTGCAAATCGACAATCGGATTAATAATTGATACCGCAGGAAGACCGAGCGGGGAGCTATAGACAACATCGCTCGTACCATAGCGTACCGCACTTTGGAGCGCGGGATACTGCGACAAGGTTTGAATTAACCGTCTATTATCTCGTGGGTGCGCTTCGGCAAGAGAACGATTTTGAAATTCAACTGTTCTGAGCGAAAATTGCGATGGCCACTCTAGGTCGACTTGCAAAAGAAAATCAAGCGCTACTCGGTGAAGATACTCTTCTTTGATGAGCAAGAAAAAGGATCGCTTTGGATACAGGCGCTGCATATTGTGCATTAAACTTGCGAGCGGGAGGGTGATGTCATGTGTGTAGGAATATTCATCTTCAGACAGAGAATTTTTATGGATTTGCACCATCGAGCGCCACGCTATCTCTTGCGATCCTTGATACGCAGCAATGGTTTGTTCAATGTGGTTCCGCCGCGCAACATCGAGAAACGTCGCCGCCATAGCAATCAGTACCACTGAAACAAAAAGTATCACCATCAAGTGGTGCTTCTTCTGAGTTTTCAGAATAAATGGATCGATAGCTGCGGTGAAATTCATAGCAGTTCTCTTTGCCCCCTCATCATATGAACGCGATCTTACAGAACGTAACGGCTTAAATCTTCGTCTTCCACAAGGTCACGTAATTTACGATCCACGTAATCACGATCAATAATCAGAGTGGTTCCCGCCATATCAGGGGCGTGGAAGCTCACTTCTTCGAGTAATTTTTCTAATACCGTATGCAGGCGCCGCGCACCGATATTTTCCATTTTATCATTCGCCCGTACGGCATATTCCGCAATCGCGGCCACCGCTTCTTCGTTAAAATCGAGCTGCACTTTTTCGGTTTCGAGCAAATGACGATACTGCTTAATCAATGCACTCCGAGGTTCGGTAAGAATACGGATGAAATCGTCTTTCCCAAGAGACTCTAGTTCGACGCGGATAGGAAATCGTCCTTGCAATTCAGGAATCAGATCGCTTGGCTTGGAGACATGAAACGCACCTGCCGCAATAAAGAGGATATGATCGGTCTTGACAATGCCATATTTTGTCGAAACGGCAGAACCTTCTACGATTGGCAGAATATCCCGCTGCACCCCTTCACGACTGACATCGGCTCCGCTACGGCGATTTTCCTGTGACGAAGCGATTTTGTCAATTTCATCCAAAAAGACGATCCCCGTTTGTTCAACACGATCAATCGCTTGCGCTTTCAGTTCATCCATATCGACCATTTTCGACGCTTCTTCATCACGCAGCACCTTCAGCGCATGCTTGACCTTCATCTTCCGTTCTTTGCGTTGGTTGCTGAACATGCCGCCCAGCATATCTTTAATGCCAGAGGCAAAATCATCCATCTGCCCGCCGGAAGTGGCGCCAATCATCTCGATTTTCGGTGGAGCAACGGCGACATCTATGTCAATATCGCTTTCGTCAAATTTCCCTTCGAGCAGTTTTTTGCGGAATTTCTGCCGTGTTTCGCTGTAATTTGGGCTTTCATTCGGCGGAATAAGCGCGTCCAGCACTCGTTCAATAGCGGCTTCTTCCGCTGCTTGAGCGTGCTTTTCGGTGAGCTCATCTTTCACCATTTTCACCCCGATCTCGGTCAGATCTCGGATAATTGACTCAACATCACGTCCGACATACCCCACTTCGGTAAACTTACTGGCTTCTACTTTCAAAAATGGCGATTGGGTCAGCTTGGCTAACCGGCGTGCAATTTCTGTTTTGCCCACCCCCGTGGAACCAATCATGATGATATTTTTGGGTGAAATTTCTTCGCGTAGAAAATCATCAAGTTGTTGACGACGCCAGCGATTGCGCAGTGCAATCGCTACGGCTTGCTTGGCTTTCGATTGACCAACAATATACTTATTGAGTTCTGAAACGATTTGTTGCGGGGTAAGTTGTTCCACTCTCAGTATCTCCTCAAAGTTTTACAGTTCAAGTATCGTGAGTTCACAGTTAGAATAAATACAAATTTCACCAGAGACAGTCAGGGATTCCTGAACCATTTCCCGTGCACTGAGTTGGCTGTGGCGCATCAGAGCACGGGCGGCGGCCATGGCGTACGCGCCACCGGAACCGATAGCAAGAATACCATCTTCAGGTTCGATGATATCTCCCGTACCACTGATAATAAACGCATGTTCGGCATTCGCGACGATGAGCATAGCTTCGAGCTTACGCAACATCCGGTCAGAACGCCACTCTTTGGCCATTTCAATGGCGGCACGTGTCAACAGATTATTGTGCGCTTTTAATTTCGCCTCAAAACGTTCAAAAAGAGTAAACGCATCGGCAGTTGACCCCGCAAAGCCAGCAATAACTTTTCCTTCTGCCATAGGACGCACCTTACGAGCAGTCGCTTTCATAATAGTATTGCCCAGTGTCACCTGGCCATCGCCGCCAAGGGCTACTTTTCCATCGCGTTGAACGCACAGAATAGTCGTTCCTTTAAACATCCTCGTTATCCTTTCACTACTGTACTCAGAGTTATTGACCACGCTTATCGGTATCAAGATTATGGACGTCAACGCTGACCTTCAGAATATGGTCGCCACCACCATAAATTACCCCGCCAAGTGGTATAACATCCGAGTAATCTCTGCCCCATGAACAGGTTATATGCCGTCCGGTTGGCATGGTATTATTGGTTGGGTCAAAATCGACCCAGCCAAGCCCAGGTATCCATGCGGCAAACCACGCATGCGAGGCATCTGATCCAATCAGCTTGGTTTGTCCCGGCAAAGGAACAGTTTCCAAGTATCCGCTCACGTAGCGGGCACTGTAGCCGAGCGAACGCAAGATGCCAATAGCGATTTGGGCGAAATCCTGGCACACGCCGATCTTTTTGGTAAAGACTTCGCGCAGTGGTGTCGCAATCGATGTCGCGCCAGGTGTATAGCGGAATTCACGGAAAATTTTTTCCATCAACTCATGCACCGCGACACCAAAAGGCTTCGTGGGAGTAAAAATTTCGCGCCCGTAACTCGCCAGCTCACTCATTTGCGGGACGTACGGAGACTCTAGCATCATTGAACGTGGCTCAATAAGAGCAGGATCACTATCGGCACAAAAGAGGGCTTTGGTCACTTCGCTACACGTCGGAGTCCCTTCTAAGGCGGCACGATCAAATGAGCTATGGACAAGTACTTCTGATTGAACGGTCACTGACATCACGGAATGTGGTGTACTAATGCTAAAATAACTCGCTTTATTGCCATAAAAGTCGAGCCGCTCTTGATAATCAGCGGGGAGTGGTTCGATCTGCAGTTCATATTTCAGACACGATTGCCCCGCAAATGTACGCGGAATTAAGCGGGCTTCATTGTAACAAAGGCTAACCATGTCCGAATAGTGATAGGACGTGGTGTGTGTAATGCGATAATGGCTCATAATTCCGCCTCTGCTGGTTTGGCAACGAGTTGCTGACGTTGCAGCGCGTGGGTAAAGAACGTGTGGTTAATGCTATTGGCACTATTAACCAAGCAGGTTTCTATCGATTCAAGAAATTTTTCGAGTTTCACTGGCGTACCTGCTTCGCCATTTTCGGTTGCTAAAAGCTCTTCGATACGGGAGAGTTTGAGAGTACTAAATGCTTTCAACGCATCACGTTCCACTTCGCGCAGCGCAAAGCCCCGTTTTTCGCCAGGCAGCAGGGAAATATGGTGCTGCAATTGTTCGATCTGATAGGCCAACGAACGTGGGTTCGAGGCATCGAAAAGGAGCAATTCGAGCACCGTTTGCGGTTTCAGATACGAGCGATAGCGCCGGCGATGGGTAATCAAACTCTCGTTGGCCGCCAAGATAGATTCCAACACCTGATATTCCAATGCTTCGTCGTAGTGTTGCGACAATACGAGGCGTAGCACTTCCAGTACGTGCATGCCGCGCTCAATACGACGGCCAAGGTCAAGCATCACCCATCCCATTTCACGCGTCATACTTTCAAGCGTTAAACCGGTGAACGCGACAAGGTTGGTGATCAATTGACTAATGTCATCCAGCGCCCGTGGCAGTTTCTTTTGTTGATTGCTGCTACGGCTGATTTTCCCCCACCGCTCTTCGGTTTCATCAATCAACCGCCATGAGTCGCTCGACCACCGTTCGCGCACCGCTGACGTCGCATGGATCATACTATGAAGCGTAAACGCAAGGCTCCCGACGCGGTTGCGATCATAAATCAGGCTGAGGATTTCTGCTTCGGGATTGGCACGCAGATGTTCCCCTTCGACACCAGTAAAGCCAGGTAATGTCCCGGTTAAGTGCGAAAGGGTCATCAGTAAGGTATGGCGACACTGCTCTACCGTTTCATCTTCCATTTCACCCTGCTCTAACAGGCGGTGAACCGTTGTACGCAGAAAACGAGCCGTCCCTTCGGCACGCTCCAAATAGCGCCCAACCCAGAAAAGGTTTTCGGCAGTGCGACTTGGTAAAAGATTGCTGTCTTCTGAATAGCCTGGCGTCGCGGCGAGGCTACTCCCTTGGTGCCACAACGATTGGTGCCGCTGAACGTTGGTTGATATGACCCACGTGTCTTTGCTGATGGTGTAGGATGCGGCTCCCGCCGCCATTTCTGGCTCGCTCGTCGCAGCTCGTGCCAGCCCTCCCGGCATCAAAATATAGTTGTCGAGTGACGCGGTCATGAAAGTGCGGAATTTCGTCGGCCTTGGCGTAAGGTTTCCGTCAACCAATGTCGGAGAAGTTGAAATGGTCGGTTTCCTTTGCCCAGCGTAGAGGTATGGCCGTGCCAGTATGCGACGGCGGAGTGCTTCCAACTCCCGTTTACTCAGCAGTGGCCCGTGAGCCACCACGTGTGAATCGCCTACTTGATGAATGGAGAGGATATCGAGTTCATTCAGGTGTTCCAGCACATATCCAAGCTCCAACGGCTGACCACACCACCACGTTGGTGCCGATGGAAGCAGTATTTCTTCTCCAAGCAGTACTTTGCAAATAGTCGGCAGGAAAGGGAATAATCCAGGATTTTCGAGCACTGCACTGCCAATAGGATTCGCGACCGCAACATTGCCCCGTCGTACTACTTCGATAAGCCCCGGAATACCAACAGAGGAAAGTCGCCCGAGTTCTAAAGGATCGGATTGGCTGTCTTCGGTACGGCGCAAGATAATATCTACGGGTTGCAGGCCGTTGATGGACTTCAACCAAAGCCGGCCATCACGCACCGTCAAATCATCTGGTTGAACCAGTGTGTATCCCAAATACGCCGCCAAATAGGCGTGTTCAAAATAGGTGGGATCAATCGGGCCAGTCGTTAATAAAACGGTGCGCGGATTGGCCTTTTGTTCTGGTGTTATGTCACTCAATGACTCGCGTAAGGAACGGAAAAACGGTGCCAAACGCTCCGCTTTACATTCACGTAATAAGTTTGGCAACGTACGCGCCATGGCGGTGCGGTTTTCGAGTGTATAGCCCAATCCTGAGACGGCTTGCGTACGGTCTGACATAACCCACTGCACGCCATCGGTCGAGCGAGCAATATCGGCACCATAGATGATGAGTTGATGATTGCCGGGTAGCCGGATTCCAGCACACTGGCGCGCAAATCCATTGTGCGCATAGACCACTTCCATCGGAAGGTGTCCTTGGCGGATAAGGTTTTGTGGCCCATAGATATCTTCCAAAATAAGGTTTAATAGCTCGGCGCGTTGCGTCAAACCCTTTTCAAGGGTGTGCCACTCCTCGCTCGATATCAGTAAAGGAACTATATCGAGTTCCCATGGGCGGTGATCTTTCGCCGCGTCATCATGAAAGTGATAGGTCACACCATTTTCGCGTAACAGGCGGCGAATTTCCTGAGCACTGCGCTCCAGAAACCCAGCCTCAAGGCCTGTTGCGAGCGACATAAATGAATTCCAATGTGGCCGAATGTCACTATTCGCATCAAGCATTTCATCGAAACCGCGCAATTTTTCAATATAAGATGCCGGAATACTCTCGTTAGTTGTCATGGGTTTCCTAGCAAGGTGGTGTTCGCTCCGTACACGAGCGGTTGTGAGGCTGGAACATCAGATGAATAGAAGAGATACGAGCGTATTCCTTTTAGATAAAAAGGCAAACACCCACCACTTGAAACGTCTGTGCTCCGTTTTATGGTGGGTGTTCTACTGTTGTTCAGGGTGTACTTACGTGGTCAAACTGTATATGGCCACCATTATAGCCCAGCTTGCGACTTGCTTTTTCCGACATAAGTTTCGCCAGTGGTGCTATTTCCTGAGCGATGCGCTCATCACTCATCCGTTGCACAGGGCCGGAGATACTCAGTCCAGCCACAATGTTTCCGGTATAATTGCGAATCGGCGCACCAACGCAACGTACTCCTTCTTCAAACTCTTCATCATCCATCGAAAATCCATGTTCGCGCACGCGATCCATTTCAGCCAGAAATGATTCATTCCCCTGAAATGGTTTCCCAGAAGAACAGATCGTTAGATTTTCCTTCTCAAGCTGTTCCAGAATGTGCTGATTTGAAAAGTCGCTAAGCTGACTTTTGCCAATCGCGGTAAAGTAAGCCTGACCGACAATACCAATACGCGGCATAATCCGAACCGCCTGTGTCGTTTCAACGACGTTAAGATAGACCACCCGCTTCCCGCGAAGCACTCCGATATACGCTGATTCATCAACGGTATCGACGATTTCTTGCAAGATAGGCTCAGTCATCTTTAATAAATCGATTTTACTGATATACGCCTGTGAAATTTCGAAGTTTTTCAGGCCAAGACGGTAGTTTTTTGTATAGTGATTCTCTTCGACATACCCATGTTTTTCGAGTGTTGCTAGGAGTCGTATAACGGTGTTTTTACTCAATCCGAATTTTTCACGAATAGTGGTAATGTCCAATTCTCCGCTGTGGCTCTCGCGAAATGCTTCAAGTATGTCAAGCGCATTATATACTGACTGCACAATGTAATCGGTCTTTTCCCGCTTCATGTACCTCTCCTTGATTTTTCTTGTTCCCTGCGAAATATAGCGCATTTAGGAGCATAAGAGAACAGTGTTTGTAACTATCGCTGATACAATCTCTTATATATCTCATAACTTGTCAACACCCGCTTCACATAAGCGTGTGTTTCTGCAAATGGGATATTTTCGATAAATGCTTCGATATCGTCCGTTCCGTAGCGCGTTTTCCAACGATTCACGTTGCCCGGCCCAGCATTATATGAGGCAATAGCAAACGGCAGTATCTCTTGTGACGCAACCAGCGACGAAAGATATGAAATACCAAGCGTTATGTTAGTATCGATATCATAGGCTTCGGACGGATTCCCGAATGGAAGCCCTATTCGCTTCGCGACATCTTCCGCGGTATAGGGCATCAGTTGCATCAAACCCATCGCCCCGACCCAACTGGTGGCCTGTGGATCGTACGCACTTTCTTCACGCATTATGCTCAGAGCTAACAAAGGATCAAGCTGGTACCGTTCGGCAATCGGTGAAACCCGATCCCAATAGGCAAGGGGGTACGCCTCCGGTGAAGAGCGCGAAAAATTGCGAATGATAGGGTGATAAATACCCGTCGCTAAAAGTTCACGACTCAAAAGTACCTTTTGTTCGGCGGGCGTTTGCGCGAGTAGTGCTTGAATTTCAATCGCACCCAACTCGTATAACCCCAAACGCGCCAGCACACGAAACCGTTCAAGCAAAACGGGAGTCAACAACGCAGCCGTGTCGCCTGATGAATGGATCGCACTTTCCAGAAAGCGTGGCGCAATATTCAAATCACGCGCAGCCATCATCACATAATAACTCACCGATGGAGCCTCTGTCAGAGTATGTAACGTGCTGCGATAGGTCGCCGTATCACCTTCCAATCGGTGACTTTGGGCAATCCAATACCGCGCGGTATGATTTAAATAATGGCCATCATCGTACCGCTCGGCAATCAGCTCTGCCCGCTGGCGAAAAACATCAAGTTTCCCTTGCTGATAATCGCTCCACGCTAAGCGCCACATCCCTTCGCCAGCATGTCGTGATTCGGGATACGACTTAAACAGCCATTGATAGTAGTGTTGCGCCTGCTGCGGGTCGCGATTGCGGAAGTGATTCCCGAGAAGCCACAATGCGTTACTGGCATCGCGCGATTCAGGATAGTGTTCGACTAAACGGCGCAGGTTGATAATGGCGTTTTCGTCTTTATCTTCACGCAAATAGATGCGAGACAAATAATACAGCGCACTAGAACGGGCTTCTACGTTCTTGCTATCACGCGCATATAACTCACGAAATACCACGGTCGCTTTCGGATAATCGCGACGGGAAAAATAGCTGCGCGCTAACCGCTCTAATGAAGTCAGATCAAGCTTTGAACGGCCAATCGCTTCGTACTGCTGAATGGCTTGATCGTAGTATTTATGCTGATAGAGCACCGTTGCTAACACAGTGCGCTGTGCCGCGGTAAGCGGCTTTGCAACGTGTTTGAGCGCCTCACGGCCAGCTGCCGTGTCGGGATAGTCAAACGCTATCGCTTGCTTTTTATCCAGAGTATCCGCCTGCAACATCAGCAATTCCGCCTGCTCTGCCCGAGTGAGTAACGCGATATCTACGTCAGCCACATCCAACATAAACTGCGACGTAATCCCCAGCCGTGCGGCACAGAGCGCACGATAATACCGAGCACGATTGAGGAACGAATCGCTCTGCCGCTTCGCAATAGCTTGCGTAAACAGCGCATGTGCATCGGCATATTGCTCCTGCCCGAAGAGGGTTTGCGCTGAAACATACAGCAAGACGTCCTGCACCGATTCAGACGCGTGTTGCACTGCTGGAAGAAGCACTTCACCCGCGCGATGAAAATCGTTTTTTAAAAGGGCACGTACTCCTTGTCGCAAATGGTCGTAATCAGGTGATGCAAAAGACGGTAGTGCACAACTTACTCCCAAAAGCAGAAGCGCTAAACTTTTCTTCAACATCAAACACCTCTTTTGATCAGATCATTTTCGTCGCTATTTTGCAGCGAGTATGGTTACGCCACCCAAATATGGCACCAATGCCGTCGGCACTTTCACTGAGCCATCGGCCTGCTGATAGTTTTCCATAATCGCTACGAGTGTCCGACCTACTGCAAGACCCGAGCCATTCAACGTATGCACCAAGCGATTTTTCCCCTTCTCATCCTTGAAGCGAATCTGCGCGCGACGTGCCTGAAAATCTTCGAAATTGGAGCATGAAGATATTTCACGATAGCACCCCTGCGAAGGGAGCCATACTTCGATATCATACGTTTTTGCGGCACTGAATCCCAGATCACCACCGCATAGAGCGACAACGCGGTATGGAAGTTCCAGCCGCTGTAATATGGTTTCGGCATTGGCAAGAAGCTTTTCAAGTTCGTCATATGAGCTCTCTGGATGGGAAAATTTGACCAATTCAACTTTATTGAATTGGTGCTGACGGATCAACCCTTTGGTGTCACGCCCATACGAACCCGCTTCGCGGCGAAAGCACGGAGTGTACGCGACATAGCCTGTTGGCAGCGCTGCCAATGACAAAATTTCATCACGATGAATATTCGTTACGGGGACTTCTGCCGTAGGAATCAACAAGAGATTTCCCTCTTCACAGGCAAAGAGATCCTCTTCAAATTTTGGAAGCTGTCCGGTAGCGGTCATGGATTCACGGTTGACCAATAGCGGCACCTGAACCTCAGTATAGTTGTGTTCTTGCGTGTGAATATCGAGCATAAAATTAATGAGCGCACGTTCTAAACGAGCGGCAGCCCCTTTCACAACGGTAAAGCGTGTCTGCGCAATTTTTACACCACGCGGAAAATCAAGCCAATCGTTCGCTGTGCCGATATCGTCATGGGAACGAACCGGAAAATCGAATACCGGAATCGCGCCAACCCGTTTCACTTCGACATTGTCGGCTTCAGCAGCACCAGCCGGAACCGACTCGTGGGGTATATTCGGTAATCCCAAAGCAATGGTACGCTCTTGCTCTTCCAGTTCCTTTACCTGCGCTTCGAGCTCTTTAATCGTTTCACCCACTTCACGCATCCGCTCCATAATCAGTGTGGCATCGCGCCCCTCTTTTTTGTAGATCCCGACTTGCTTACTCGTTGCATTGCGTTCTTCCTGAAGTTTTTGCATCTGCGCCGTAAGTGCTTTTTTTGTACTATTGAGTTGCGCTAAGGGTTCAAGCGACCACGACCCACCACGGCGCGAAAGTTGCGTTTGAAAAAAATCGATATTTTCACTAAGAGCCTTCATATCAAGCATAGACATCACCTTTGTATAAAAAATCAATTGCCGAATCGTAGCGAAATGAGCGGAAAAAGTCACCCTGAATACGTGGGTTACAACGGCAGTAGAATATACCACCACCCCGCAAGAGTAAGAAAGGAAATGAGTAAACCCACACCAAGAATCGTGCTGACCAGTGAAACATCTAACCGATGTTCCATAGCAATAATCCCCGCACTAATCATGGGTGGCATGGCGGCCTCAAAGACGGTCACCTGAAACACACTCCCACTCGCACCCCATAGACTCATAAAAGTCATCAGGATGAGCGCTGGAGCCAAAAGAAGTTTATAACTCAGTCCAAGCACCAAGGCACGGGCATGCTGCCGTACTGATTGTATGTGAAACAGGAATCCAATTGAAACCAGAGCTATCGGAGTCAGCGTATCCCCCAAACGCATCAAGATAGCACTCAGCCACACGGGATACTCCCAACTGCGCAGTAACAATGCCAACACCAGTGCTTGTGTCGGCGGGAAAAGGGCAATTTTTTTCGCGATAAAGCGGATATTCGGTTCCGTCGCCGCAAAAATACTCGCCACGACTATTCCAAGGGTAGAGAGAACAATAAAACTCCCTGCCTGATCAGCCACAATGCCGATTCCGACAAACTCACTCCCGTAAAAGGTTTCGATCATCGGTAATCCAACAAACGAAGTATTCCCGAGGCCGCCGACCAGAATTAAACAGCCGATGGTTTCGCGTTTCAACTTCAACAACTTGCCGAGCAACAGAAAGAAGGGAATCCCGACAAGAAAAATCACCCACGGCATACTCATCGGCATCAGCAATTCGCGATCGATAGTGATGTTATGTATGTGGTAAAGCGTGAGTGCAGGGAGCGAGATATTGATGATAAACGCATTGAGTACCGTCGCGGTCGACTCTGGAAATCGACCGATGCGACGGAGCGTCATGCCCATAAAAAAACAAAATCCCAGTAAAATAAGGTTAGCCATTCGCGAAAGTTACCGTGTACCGAACAATCGGTCGCCTGCATCACCCAGACCAGGGAGGATATACCCTAACTCATTCAGCTTTTCATCCAGCGCGGCGGTGTAGATCGGCACCTCAGGATGGGCATCGCTCACAATTTTCACCCCTTCAGGAGCTGCAATCAGCGACATAAAGCGGATACTGCGCGCCCCTTGCTGTTTCAGGTAATCAATAGCGGCAACAGCACTGCCGCCAGTCGCTAACATTGGATCGATCAGAATCGCATCGCGCTGCGCCATATCTTGCGGCAATTTTGCGTAATAGACGACGGGTTGCAAGGTGTCGTGATCGCGATACATGCCGATGTGGCCAATCCGTACGCTGGGGATCAGTTTTTCGATACCACCTACCATCCCTAACCCTGCACGGAGGATAGGGATAATCGCCAATTTTTTACCCCCTAACGAGCGACAGATGGTTTTTGTAAGCGGTGTTTCCACCTCACACTCCACAAGCTCAAGATCGCGGGTAATTTCGTAGGCGATCAGCATGGCAACTTCTTCGACCAGCTCCTTGAACTCTTTCTTCGAAGTATGTTTATCCCGGATAATCGAGAGTTTATGTTGCACCAGCGGGTGATCGACAATGGTGAGCATGCGTTACACCTCTTCGCCAAAATGTTTCGGGAGTACCAGATTGAGAATCATCCCCAGCACGACCGCTAGGCCAATCCCTCCAAGTTGCAAGTGACCATACCCAAACGTCATACCACCAATACCAAATACGAGAATCACTGCGACAATCACCATGTTGCGCGGTATGCTCATATCGACTTTGGCTTTCACCATCGTGTTGATACCGATAGAGACAATCATACCAAAGAGCAAAATCATAATTCCGCCCATAACGGGAACCGGAATCGTGCTTAAAAAAGCACCGAGTTTTCCCAGGAATGCCAGCGCAATAGCACCAACAGCAGCTATCGTCATCAGGGATACATCAAAAATACGAATGAGTGCGACGGCACCAGTTACTTCTGAATAGGTTGTATTCGGCGGCCCACCAAGGGAACTGGCGAATGTCGTCGCTAAGCCATCGCCTAGCAGGGTATTTTTCAACCCTGGATTCTCAAGGTAATTTTTTCCACTCACACGCGAAATAGCCATAACGTCACCGATATGTTCAATGGTTGGCACAAGCGCGATAGGAATCATATAGAGGATAGCGGCCAGCTCAAAGGTTGGCGCAGTAAAGTTGGGAATAGCAAACCATGGGGCATTTGTTACGCTACTGAAATCAACGATACCATACAACAGCGCGGTAATGTATCCACAAGCAACCCCGACCAAAATCGGAATGAGGCGGAGCATCCCTTTGCCCCACAGCGACGTGATAATGGTTGCCGCCAATGAAATAGTGGCAATCACAATGGCTTGCGAATAGGGCACTAGTTCGAACGACCCATCACCCGTTAACCCTTTCGCCATATTGACCGCCACGGGAGCAAGAATCAATCCGATCAGCATAATCGTCGGCCCAATAACTATCGCCGGAAGGTATTTTTCCAGAAATCCATCACCCTTGATCCGAATCAGAAACGAGAAAAGCACTTGCACCAGACCTGCGGCCATCAATCCGCCAAGTGTTCCGGCAAGCCCCCACGTTTGTGTGGCATAAATTATCGGCGCGATATAGGCAAAGGAACTGGCGAGAAAAATCGGCACCGTGCGACGGGTTACGATCTGAAAAATCAGCGTGCCAACTCCAGCGGTAAATAGGGCAACAGAAGCATCAAGACCAGTCAAAAGCGGGACGAGTACCAATGCGCCAAACGCTACAAAGAGCATTTGCATTCCGGTTACAAGGCGTTTCAAGGGTGATAATTCCGTCAAGTGTTCCTCCATTAAAATAGAATACTCTCTACTCGGCGACGATAAAGTTATCGATCCGATGATTTTCTAACTGGATACTGGCAGCTTTTGCGGCTTCAAGCGTCGTGTAACCGCCAATTCTGACGCGGTAGAGAATACCACGATCAGGAGAATCATACGGCACAACGTGGACATTTGAATATTGACTACGGAACCTGTCGGCATAGCGATTGGCGTTATCGCGCTGCGCAAAGGCACCAACTTGCAGCGTAAAGTTGCCATGGGTCACATCGCCAGCACTGCGGAATTCGGCAGGGTTATACGTTGTCACGCGAGCGCGTGGATCGCCGATATGATACCCCAGCACTTCGACTAATACGGGCGCGGTTCCACTGCCAATCATGTCAATGGCTTCAGCAGAGGCTCGTGAAAGATCAATAATTCGCCCAGCAACGAACGGGCCACGATCGTTGATGCGAACAATAGTCGACTTTCCATTCAATTGGTGGGTGACCCGCACATAGAGATTCATGGGGAGTGTTTTATGTGCTGCGGTGAAGTGATGCATATTATAGGTTTCACCATTACTGGTTTTGCGACCATGAAACGGGTGTCCATACCATGAAGCATTCCCCTCTTCAACATACCCATCGGCATTCGATATCGGGTAGTACTTCTCACCTTTAATAACATACGGGCGCAAAGTTGCGGGGGTATCGCGTGCCGGAGTACCGTAGTCGCGATCCGTTGGAATATCATAGGTGGTCGGTCGCGATTGAATCGGTGGGCGTTTCGCGCAGCCCGCGAGGAAAGAGAAAGCGATTAGCAAGAGAATCAACGTCGAAATACTATACCTACATGGAACGCGAAAGTGTCTTCTTTGCATCTATGCCCCCTTTTTTCGTGCTAAAAGTACCATGGTCAACACAGAAGCGCAACACGAAGCAGATGGAGGAAAATAATGACGACAAAACCAGTATATCCCGTAATTGGCGTGGCGGCTGTCATAGTAAATCACGCAGGAGAGGTGTGTATTGCTGAACGTGGACAGGAACCAGCCAAAGGGACGTGGACATTTCCTGGCGGGAAATTAGAAGTGGGCGAAACACTTGAAGCTGGATTACAGCGCGAAATCCGCGAAGAGTGCAATATTGAAATAGAGGTTTTAACACCTCAAATTCCCCTCTGTGCCATTGAAAAAATGGGGCTCGACTCCCCCAACTTCCCACACCATTATGTCATTCTTGATTACCTGTGCCGCTATGTAAATGGAGAGTTACGCGCCAGTTCGGACGTTTTCGCCTGTCGCTGGGTTTCTTTTGACGACCTCAAACATTACACTGCAAACCCTACGACGCTGTGGGTTGCTGATCTCGCGCGAAGCACGTATGTCCAGTACTCATCGCTTCCCAAAAGCAAATAATATCACATAAATATCTCAATTGCGCGGGATCGCCTCCACGTGATACGTTCAATATGTCATTCACTCCACAATGGAATTAACTATATATGCAACCTTTACGTCGCACCACTCGCCATTTCTTTGGGTTCACTTTCCTGTGCTGCCTACTCGTTTTCGCAGTAAAGAATTCTTTTGCGCGCCCAGAAGGGCTTCAGCTTACACCTGCGGAAAAAGAGTTCCTTGATTCGCATCACGAAATTGTCTTTGTCAGTCAAACACACTACCCACCGTTTGAGTTTATCGACGACTATGGAACGCGCAGTGGGATGATGATTGAGCTTGCACGTTGGATCAGTTCTGAAGTTGGTTTCCATGCTCGCTTTATTGACACCAGCTTTCTCGAAGCACAACAGGCATTGCTAAGCGGAGAAGCAGATATTCTGACCAGTTTTTTGGGTCTGTCAATAATTTTGTGTAAGTAGCGGCAGACATCAATTTTGCATTGGCACCCTCCCCTCAAAGAAAATACAAAACTGATTAAGAGCCGCTTTC